>CALWVC010000080.1 GCA_944384865.1 uncultured Clostridia bacterium | reverse complement strand
CTAAAATTTTGATTCAGATGGTGCTGCTGCGCAGACAGGGTAACACCATCGACGATCTGATCGCCGGCTTGCAGGAGCCGGCCGAAGCGGTGGAGCTACGGTTCAATATTTTAGATAAAGATTTTAAAAGCGCGGGTCAGACGGTGATCGACGGGCTGTTCGGTTATGCCGGCCGGTCGGGGTGGACCGTCGCGCCGGATAATTACGAGGGCATCCGGGTGTCGCTGGGCAGCGGCTGGTTTTTACTGCGGCTATCGGTGCATGATCCGATTATGCCGCTGAATATCGAAAGCGATACGCCCGGCGGCACGGTGGAGATCGCCCGGGCGCTGTATGGATATCTGCAGGGCTGTAAGCAGCTGGATCTAACGCCGATCCAGGCATTTTTGCAGCAGTGATCGCGGCTGCGGAAAGGAGCGCGGGGCGATGGAGTGGCTTGCGGAACTGGATCGTGCGGTAGTGGAATTTATGGCCATCACCTTCCGTAACGGTTTTTGCGATGCGGTGATGCCGGTGGTTTCATTGAGCGGCGATGTCGGTGTGGTGTGGCTGGGCGTTACAGCGGCGCTGTTGTGTTTTAAAAAGACCCGGCTGGTTGGAGTCATCTGCGGCTGCGCGCTGCTGCTGCATGTAATCGGCTGTAATCTGATTTTAAAAACGGTCATCGGCCGGGCCCGGCCGGATCTGTCGTATTGGAATCCCGCTTTGCTGATCGCGCCCACCGACTCGTCGTTTCCCTCCGGGCATACCTCCGGGTCGTTTGCGGTCGGGGTCTCGTTGTTTTTTTATAAATGGCAGTGGGGACTGGCCGGCGTGGGAGCGGCCGCGCTGGTTGGTTTTTCAAGGATGTATCTGTGCGTGCATTATCTGACCGATGTGGCTGCCGGGGCATTACTCGGGACAGTCTGCGCGCTGTCGGCGGGCATGCTGGTAAAATATATTGCATCCAGACGGAAACGTCTTGCTGAAATATAAGCGAAATCTCCAAAGAACCAGCCGGTTTTTTTGGAGATTTTTCAGACTTGTATTTAAAAGAGGAATCCTGTATGATACAATCAGAAATCTGATTTGGAGGGCCGGGAGATTTGAAACCGATGCATTTAAAAAGAATAATTTTGTTTATGTTATGCGGCGTGCTGCTGTTTGCGTCGCTGACGGGCAATGTGTCCGCGGTATCCAGAGAAGAGCTGGTGTATCACCGGCTGTTGGGCGACGTGACGCAGGACGGTATCAACACCAACAAGGATCTGGCGCGGCTGAAAGGCTATCTGGCAGATTCTGCGATCGATCTGGATACGGTCGCGGCGGATATCAATGAGGATGCATATATTAACAACAAGGATTATGCCCGGCTGAAAGCGACGCTGGCCGATCCGGATCTGGCGGTGCACCGTCCGGTGACCACCGACGGTTATGCCAATTACAACGCGCTCTATCCCAAAACGGCGGACGGCGCCTATCTGATTCACGGACGGGCTTATGAACAGACTTTTTATGATGATTTTGAAGGCACAACACTAAACGCCCGAAACTGGATGCTTTGTCCGGAATGGACCCGGCATGACGGGAATGTCTGGCGTCATGATATGACCTGGCTGGACGGTAACGGGAACCTGATTTTGTCGGTGGGTAAGGAAAATACCTATTACAAGACCGGGGCGATTCGTTCCAAAAACCGGTTTTATCAGAAATATGGTTATTTTGAGATCCGGTGTATGCTGCAGCAGTATTCACCCGGCTTCTGGGGTGCGTTCTGGCTGATGCCCGACAACATTGATACCGGTGTTGCCGGCGGTTCGGACGGAACGGAAATTGATATTTTTGAATCAGCGTATTTTACCAGCGACCGGATCAATCATGCGGTGCACTTTGACGGATATGAGGCGGCGCACAAATCGATCGGAACCAATGTATATGTGCCGGATATTTACTATGGATTTCATGTGTTCGGCTTTGAGTGGACCGCAAGCAGCTATATCTGGTATATTGACGGAAAAGAGACCTATCGTCTGACCAGAAGAGACGTGGATATCTCACAGGTGGAAAGCTATCTGAAAGTTACGGTGGAGGCCGGGAACTGGGCTGGAAAAGTCAATGACAGCGCGCTGCCGGACGGCTTGACCGTGGATTATGTGAAGGTGTATCAGCGGGTAGGGTAAGGCCCGGCGGCGGGTCTCTGTTGCTGGTTTTACAGCTGCGTCGGTTTGAAAATCAATCATAAAAGCAGGTGCCGAAAACATCCGGTACCTGCTTTTGAAATCGCGCGGTTCTTGCATTTTGAGGGGATGGAATCTGTTTTCAGGGATTAGAACTGTTTTTTGAGATTCATCTGATTTTTCAGGTCTGAAGGATACGGTATCTTTGGAGCGTTTCGCGAAATGTTTTGCTGTAAAATTCCGCTTCCAATGTTCCGCCGCAGTTGCGGATCACGCCGGCTGATGCCAGATTGGATCGTTCACAGCAGATTAGCACATCGCACAGTCCGATTCGTTTACAAAAATCCAGCGCCTGCCTGACCATGTCGCTGGCATAGTGTTTTCTACGCTCTGTCGGCCGGATGCTGTAACCAATGTGTCCGCCTTCTGTACGCAGAAAATCGTTCAGGGCCAGGCGAATGTTGATCATGCCGACAATGCGGTTGTCCGTTTCGCGAACGTAAAAATATGTAATAGAAGGCACTCGATCAGGCGGAATATTCGCAAGGTCTAAATCAGATCGGATTTTCAACAGCCATTCGTCATAGGAGCGTTGCTTTAGATAGCTGTCCAGACCGCCCGTTCCGTTGATATCCGAAGCGTGCGCGTGAAATTCCGAGATATAATCCTTGGCTTGTTGTTCATACTGTTTGTTTGGAAATATAAACCGCATGTCTTGGAACCTCCCGTTGACAGAAGTTTTGCGAATGTTTTTCAAGGATTGCGTTTGATCTAAGCCGTCTTACGAGCAACGCCTATTTGTTTACAGAGGTCTGCCAGCGGACATTCGCCGCAGCGGGGATTCTGCGCCTTGCAGACGTCCCGTCCGAAGTGGACGATCCGATGACAGAAATCGCTGGAACCTTCCGGCGGCAGCAGCTTTTTCAACTGCATCTCCACCTTATAAGGGTCTTTGGTGTCTACCAGCCCCAGCCGGTTGGTGATGCGGATCAGATGGGTGTCGGTGACAATGGCCGGCTGGTGGTAAACGTCGCCCATGATCAGGTTGGCCGTTTTGCGGCCGACGCCGGGCAGCCGGGTTAACTGCTCCAGCGTATCAGGTACTTGGCCGCCAAACTCTTCTACAATCATTTTTGACATATTGACAATATCTTTGGCCTTGGTTTTATATAAACCGCAGGAATGAATCAACCGTTCAATATCGCTGATCTGTGCATTTGCGAAATCTTCAGCAGTCTGATAAGCGGCAAACAGGTCTTTGGTGACGATGTTGACGCGCGCGTCGGTGCATTGAGCAGACAGCCGGGTCGCAATCAGCAGCTGCAGCGGTGATTGTGATTCCAGAGAACATAAAGCGTCTGGATAAAGCTGCTCCAGCCGTTGAACCGCCTGCAGCGCGCGTTCTTTTTTGGTCATAGTTTTTGCATCCTCCCGCAACGTGATCTGTATGCTCATGATAGCATGTTCCTCGACAGGATGCAAGTTTCCATTTAAATAAACAGGTTTCCGTATTTTTTACATCGTCGTGCAGTATGCTATTTAAAATACAACGAGTATTTTAGGAAACATAAAACCGGAAAAAACCACAAAAACAACTCTGAAATCTGAGAATATATGGAAACTTATAAATGTATTTTTACACATAAATTTGTGAAAAGTTTGTAAAAAATCTGTTAAGGCCCGATTTTTAGCGCGCCGGCGTTGTGGAAAACTCTGTGGAAAATGTTAATACTATTTGTAGTCGGGCGCATGAAAATGAACGAGGTCTTTGCGGCTGAAAATGTGAATTTATTTTTTGTGGTAGACTTTTTGGGAATTGTATGATAAAATAGCAACGGTAAATATTCCGTGCGCCGTTGGCGCGGTTTTTTATGTTGTTTTTCATCCGCTGGAGGATGTAAATGTTCCGGAAGTTTTAATATTTGGATTACGTTTAAGAGGTGAAACCTTTTGCAAAAACTGAAAAGAGTTTTCGCACTGGTCGGGCTGATAGCGCTGGACGTTTTATCAATCATTGCATCGATGCTATTGTCATTTCGCATTAATTTCCCCGCGTGGGATACCTGGATCCCCGGGACATATAACAGTGATTATATTTTGACTTTCGTCATTGTGGCGTCTTTGGCCATGATTGCGCTGAATATTATCTGCGGCAATTATTCCAGTTCCCTAAAGCATTTTGGCTTTGGAGAGATCATCCGATCGTGCGTGGCCTGTCTGATCTTTTTTGTGGGTTTTCTGGTTGGCTCTTATTTTCTGGAATTATATTTACAGACCAAGTTTATCATTTTAATGTGCATTCTGCTGTTGCTGTTTGAGATCATCGGGCGGTCGTCTATCCGGCTGGCGAATGAGATCAATACCCAGATGCTGTCTATGGCGAAGGCCAAAAGCGCCCGGGCCAAGCGGGTGGTTATTTTCGGCGCCGGAGAAGCGGGCATTTATTTAAGCAACAAGGTCCGGCAGGATAAAGACAGCGATATCATCCCGGTAGCGTTTATCGACGATGATAAAAACATCCAACACCGAAAAATCCACGGGCTTCGGGTCTTCGGAGGCATCGAAAAGCTGGGTGAGGTCATTCGCCGGTATAATGCCGATGAGGTGATCGTGGCGATTCCGTCGGCATCCAAGCAACTGCTGAAAAACGCGATGGATATCTGCCGGCAGAACCACTGTGCCATTCGCCGGTTCGGCAGTATTGCCGATGTGGAGCTGTCTAACGCGCGGGTTACCAATATCAACATTGAAGAGTTATTGCGCCGCGACAGCGTGCATCTGAACATGCAGGTGGTACGCAGTTTTGTTGAAAATAAAACAGTGTTGGTCACCGGCGGCGCCGGTTCTATCGGGTCGGAGATCTGCCGGCAGGTGTTGTCGTTCGGTTGCCGGCATCTGGTGATTTTCGATATTCATGAAAACGGTCTGTTTGATATTGAAAACGAGCTGAAAAAGGACTATGCGGGTTTGTTCAGTATGCGGCTGGGATCTATCCGCGATCAGGACCGTCTGAAAGAAGTGTTCGACGAGTTCGAGCCGCAGCTGGTATTTCACGCGGCGGCGCACAAGCATGTGCCGATGATGGAATACAGCCCAAAAGAAGCGATTAAAAATAACGTGAAGGGCACCATCAATGTAGCGATGCAGTCGATTATGCATCATGTGGAAAAATTTATTTTAATATCTACCGATAAAGCGGTGAACCCTACAAATATCATGGGCGCGTCCAAACGGATTGCTGAAAAGGCTATTCAGCTGTTGGATACCATGTCGGATACCGAGTTTTCTGCAGTGCGGTTCGGCAATGTGCTGGGCTCCAACGGCAGCGTGGTGCCGTTTTTCCGCAAACAGATTGAGGCGGGCGGCCCGGTGACGGTGACCCATCCGGATATGCGCCGGTATTTTATGACCATTCCGGAAGCTGTGCAGCTGGTGCTGGAGGCCGGCGCGATGGCCAAGGGCGGCGAAATCTTTGTGTTGAATATGGGTGAGCCGGTGAAAATCTATGATCTGGCCTGCGATCTGATCAGACTGTCAGGGCTGGAGCCGGATGAGGATATCAAGATCGTATTTACCGGTCTGCGGCCAGGCGAGAAGCTGTTTGAAGAAATCAGCATGAAAGATGAGGATATGACAAAAACGCCCAACGATAAGATTTTTATTATGAAACCGATGGAGTTTGACGCCACTGAGCTGGCCGAGCAGATCAAGGAGCTGGAGCAAACGGCCAATTCTGAAAATGATGTAGCCCAGATGTTTGATAAGGTGCGGGTATTGGTGCCGACCTTTAAGCATTCCAACGAGGCGGCGAAAAACTGATTTGGTCTTTTTGAAAGGCAGAATTGCATGAAGAAATTTGATCAGCTGCCGGCGCGGCTGCAAAACGACGCTGTGCGCGCGTATTATGATATTCTGGCCCATAAACGATGTTCGCTGTTTTTCAAGCGGTTTTTTGATCTGGCGGTTGCGGTGTGCGTGGGTATTGTGATGCTGCTGCCGATGCTGGTGATCGGCGTCGTGATTAAATGTACATCCGCAGGCCCGGTGTTTTACCGGCAGGTTCGGGTCGGGCGCTATGGGCAGGAATTCAGGATTTTCAAGTTTCGCACGATGGTGCAGAATGCCGACCAGATCGGCGGGCAGATCACCGTGGGAGACCGCGATCCCCGGATTACCGGCGTGGGTTATTTTCTGCGAAAGACCCGGTTAGACGAATTTCCACAGGTATTAAACATCCTGTGCGGCCAGATGTGCCTGATTGGCGCGCGCCCGGAGGTTCCGAAATATGTGCAGCAGTATACAGATGAAATGCTGGCGACGCTGCTGTTAGCGCCGGGAATTTCCGGCGAAGCCAGCTTACGGTTTAAAAATGAAAACGAGCTGCTGGCGGCCAGCGACGATCCGGAACAGTGCTATATACAGCAGGTGTTGCCGGAGAAAATGCGGATCAATC
>CALWVC010000079.1 GCA_944384865.1 uncultured Clostridia bacterium | reverse complement strand
TGTAGGTTTGTCAATGATGTGTTACAGATTCGGAAAAGAGAATAAGACCTGTTGTGGGGAGCGCCGGTTGAGGGGACGCATGGGGAAATGATTGTATAGGCGTTGACGGACAGCCAATTGTTTTTGAAAATCATCAAAAGAAAACAAGGTATGAGAAGCGTAAAATTCGTTGTTGTCTTTTCTGTGAGAACGTTCCACTTTACCATTGTGCCGTGGCGTAAAGGGGCGGATCAGTTTATGTTGAATGCCTAATTCCGCAAGAGTTTTTTCAAACAGCGTTTGCCGATCGGTGGCGTTGGAATTGAGACGGTTGGTAAATTCAAATCCGTTATCGGTTTGAATACATGCAATGGCAAAGGGGAATTTCTGCACAACATGACGAAGAAACAATGCCAAAGAATAGGTACTGTGTTCTTCAAAGGCTTCCAGGTAGCGAAACCGGCTGTATTCGTCGATGAACGTATATTGATAAAACTTGTGCCCTCTTGCCTGGCCGGCCAGGCAAGAAGTTGGAACAAACTTTACGTCGATCTGACCTCTTTGCCCGGGATATTGCATCTGCTCATAGGGCTTTGGAGTATATTTGGGGTTGGGCAGTTTAACCGCCATTTGACCGCTGCGTATCAGTATACGATACAAACCGGATATAGAACGCTGATATCCCCGCAGCCGCAGTTTGACCCAAAGGACTACCAGACCGGTATTGGGGTTTCGGCGGCGCATATCGCGGATCAGCTTCAATTCATCCGGGCGATGCTCGTTTGGATGATGCATGGGCCGGTGGGATCTGTCAGCGAGAGATTGCAGCGTGCCGTCATACCGGTTCTTCCAGCGATAGATATATTGCCGGTTTGTCCGATAGCGGATTGCTGCTTTGGTTACACCGTGTTTCTCTGCGTATAAAATCAGGGTTTGCCGCAACCGCATGGTTTGTGTTATCTTATTCATAGCGAATAGGTGACCTGCCTTTCCGGTTTTGTTTTGGCTACTTTACCTTATCACAGGTCTCGCCTATTCGCTTCTCTTTTTTATCTTTTGTCACATATTATTGTAATCCTGCATTTCATCCTTCCAACTCCTTTCACCAATACTTGACAAATTCAACCGGGCAATGTATCATAGATTATGATGATGCTATATATGGGGATTTTTGCGCCCTGTTGGGTTTTCTGTGGTTACATTATAACCTACAACTGATGGTAATCAATGCTTATTTTTTTATGAAATTCATACATTTGCGTGTTTAAACAAAAGAGGTATTTTAATTTTTTTAAACATAGATAAAATAAAAACTCTTGCTAAAGAACAAGGAATTAAATTGTCGTTTATATGCTCTAAGTTAGGTCTTTCCGGCAGACCTTATTTTCAAGATATTAAAAAAATAAATCTGACATCCCAGATGCGCGTCTACAAGTTATAGCCGACATCTTACACACGCCACCCGCCTATCTTCGGGATGAAACAGACGACAAAAAGCCCCCCGACTATAAAGCCGAGGAGCTTACTCCTGAAATACAGGATATATTAGATCGTGTTAAGAAACTTCCTCTTAAAAAGCAGAAAATGGCTCTGGAATACCTTCGTTTTCTAGATAGTAGACGTAATGATTAAAAACAATATATCGTCTTTCATGCTACCTATTTTAATTTTAAATTCCGATATGTAACGGCTGTCATGTTTTTTTGTTCATTTTCAAAATCTCCCGTTTTATTAAATTAACCCTTGTCAACGAATTCTTCCTCGCACGAATACATTTCGCTCAACGGCACGTCTAACGCAGCCGCCGGTTTACATATCATTTCAAACAACGATTTCTTTTTGCCTCTTTCAATCTCGTTGATGCACGATTTTGATATATTGCTTTTTTCAGATAATCGGATAAGCGACAGTTGCTTGGTTTTCCTGACCTTAGCTAAGTGATACTTTATAATCATACTAATACACCTCAAATATTAGCATGATACATTTACTTAATGTTTTTCACATACCAAACCTATAATTACTCTACCATAAAAGTCGTCCGCTGTGGCGGATTTTTGAATTTTTTGATATTTTTTAAATTTCTACCTTATATACAACATTTGTATATATTTTTTATACATCTTATCTATATAAATAAACCAAAAAAGGAGTAATAAAAAATGAGTAGTGCATTCGGGATAGGGCAAGCCATAGGGCAAATATTTATGATTGTAGGCATTATTTTGGCAGCAATAATTTTGCTGCTATTGGTATTTTCTTTTATTCAAATTTGCATTATGTCTGGGATAAGATCGGATATCAAAAAGATTTTAGAGCGTATAGAACTTACAGATAATCCGATTATTAAAGTAAACGAAAAACAGTCAAATATAGATATGCAATTAACGGAAGAGTTCAATTTGAAAAACAACGGGGGTAAATAAAAATGGAAACGTATGCGTTCGGGCAAGCAATTGGCAGCGGTATAATCTGGCTGTTGATCTTATTTGCGGCAATCGTTATCATATCGTTAGCGGTGTTGATCTGGTTTATCTGGTGCATGATGGCGATAAAGCGAAACACGGATAATCTAAATTCCAAATTAGCTAAAATGGGAAAAGATATCAGCGATATACGCTTATTGCAAATCAACAACAAAGATCAGTAAGCAAAGGGGCGGTTTTATGGCGAAAGCAAAAAAACTCCCCAGCGGCAACTAGAGAGTACAGGCGGCTGCGACTGTCAACGGAGAAAAAATTCATTGGTCGTTTACTGCCAGTGAAAAACGAGAAGCTGAAATGGAAGCGTTAAAGTGGCAGACCAGCCATAGCAAAGATTATGCTAAAAATTTCACTGTAGGCCAAATGATCGAACAATATATTAATTCTAAAACTAATGTGCTATCTCCGTCCACTATCAATGGTGATAAAACTATCTAAAACCCATCATCAATATGCAAGCGCATAAGATATCTTCGGTAGATGTGCAAAAAGCTTAAATGTAGAAGCAACAACTCTATCGGTAGAAACTTTGAAAAATGCATACGGATTATTTCTTGCTGCATACAACCTGTTTTTTCCGAATAAACGTATTATAATATCATATCATCCAAAGCAAAAGGTATCCAGCCAATCATACTCATTTGACTATATTAAAAAACTATTACACGCAGTAAGTGGAAAATCTATGGAAATGCCGGTTTTATTGGCGGCTTGGATGACGTTAAGGGTATCAGAAACAGCTGCGTTGGATTTTGCTACATCAATCGATTTCAAAAATCACAGAATGCACATACATCGCGCCATGATCAAAGATGCAGAGGGACATTTTATTATCATAGAGCGCAACAAGACAATAGATTCAAACCGGATACTTCATATACCGGATTATATTTATAATAAATTAAAAATAATTTCCGAAAAGCAGGAATATGTTACAAACATCAAGCCACATCAACACCACCAAAAATTGCGCAGAATTACAGATGCGGCAGGGCTGCCACCAATCAGATTTCACGATCTACGTCATATTAGCGCATCAGTTATGTTGGCTTTAGGGGTTAACGATAAAATAGCTCAAAAGCGCGGAGGATGGTCGCAAAACGGAAATAAAGGACAAAATATTTTAAAATCCGTATATCAGCATACATTCAGCGAACAGAAGCAACCAGCTGATATTACAATAGACGAATGCTTTAACAAACCGGTTTCCAACCAATAATGATATTACGCCAATTTCGTGTGAACTTCTAATCTAAAGTATTGATTTGTTTTATAATTATCTATAAATTCATCAATATAAAATATGCCGGAAACCCTATTGAATAAGGGGAAAATTAAAAAGTCGCTGTTTAAGCGACTTTTTATTATGTCAACAGGTAACGAAAAAGATGCATTTCCAGCGCGAGCGCCCAAACTCCGGCAAAGAAAAAAGCCCCGTACGCGAATTGCGTGTCGAGGCTCTCGACTGGTGCGAGTGACGGGACTTGAACCCGTACGTCAAAGACACACGCCCCTCAAACGTGCCTGTCTGCCTGTTCCAGCACACTCGCATATACCCATTATTACCAGTATAATCAATATTTACGTTAAAAACCGCATTATGAATTATAGCAAACCCCATTCATATTGTCAATATTTATTTTACATGCTTAAACGCTTAACAACAGGACGACGCCGGATCATAACAACCAACCAAAAATCAATTGATTTCAACAGACCAATATGTTATAATGCTTTCCAAACAGGATTCTTCAAAATCAAATTACATTTTTCACACTCGTCCCCGGCTTATTCAGGCTCCACAGGCAAAACCGGTTGCAGACATCCGATCCATCGTCAAAAATCTTCGCCGGAAATCAAATCCAAACCCATAAATCCCATCAGAAGCCTACCGGTTCCGGGCATACTTTACAGCTTACAACCATTACATCATACCAATAACATTTCTCTGTGAATAATCCTGTCCAGATATGTTCAAACCAGCATATAAATCATTTGAAGGAGTATGACCGTTTATGTTTATTGTAAAAAACAGTCTCACCTGTGAATACCAGCATCACGCCATGGGCGTACACACCTACGATCCTGTCATCGGCTGGACGCTGGATGCCGACCAGCACCCCTGTTTTCAAACTGCCTATCAAATTGTCGTTTGCGATATCCACGGCGCCGTATTGTTCGATACGGGCAAAGTCTGCTCCAGCGACCAATATGGAATCGAACTGCATTTAAAGGGCCTGCTCCAGCCTATGACCAAATACTTGTTCAAGGCAAGAGTATGGGATCAGGACGACCGCTGCTCTGAATGGGAAGACTCCTGGTTTCTCACTGGGGTTTTCAAAATGCGTCAGTGGTGTGCCGACTGGTTTAAAATAAGCAATTGCTTTGGAAAAATAGAACTGTTCCGAAAAGAATTCACAGTGGAACATACCGATGAAATCCAGGACGCTTTTCTGTTCTTCGCTGCCAGAGGCGAAAAAATGAATTCCTGCGCGATCTATCTGAATGGTCAGCGTGCCGGGAACAGCGTCAACTTTCCTGGCGCCACCGAATACTTCCGCGCGTTTTATTCCTGCGTAGACGCCCGTTCCATGCTGAACGAAGGCAAAAACGCGTTGGCGTTCGTAGCAACCGAAATTACTTCTCTCATCCTGAAAATTGTGTATAAATCCGGCGAGACCAAACAAATCTGCACCGAATACGAAGAATGGAAGTATATCCAAAACGGTCCGTACACACAGATCGGCTATGAAGTACCGATGTGCAGAGGAAAATTTGAAATATATGACGCAAGAAACGCCTGTCCGGGATGGACCATGCCGGATTTTGATGACAGCGCCTGGTCTCCTTACGGCGAAAAAAATCCGGTCATCAGTTGGGGGCCTCTGTTTCTGGAGCCGCAATATTGTACAACACAAATTCAAAAATCCTATAAGCCGGTGAATATCATCCGGCATCAGGACTGCTGGTTTGTGGATTTCGGCAAAAATATGTCCGGCTTTATTTCTTTCCGATTAAAGGGAAAACCAGGTCAAACCATCGAAATCAAATATGCCGAAAAGCTCAAAGACAACCACACCCGGGCGGATATTACCGGCTGGTTTCCCTGTTTTCTGAAATACACCTTTGCTTCGGACGATTATGAAGAATATACCCCAGTGTTTATGCACACCGGATTCCGCTGTGTGGAAATTTACGGCTTTGACGGCGAAATCGACGAAAACAGCATGCAGGCGCATTTCATCTACAGCGACGTATTAAATCAATCACACTTTACCTGTTCAGACCAAACCGTCAATCTGATACATACCGTAGCGCGCAGAAGCTTCTTATCCAACCTTGTAAATATCCCCACAGACTGTCCGGAGCGGGAACGCCGCGGGTGGACGGCCGACGCTTTCGCAGTCTGCGAAGCCGAATGCGTCAATTTCAACATGCATACTTTTCTGAACCAGTGGTTCAAAAGCATGCGCGACTGCCAGCGGGGCAACGGATGGATTCCGATCGAACTGCCTTTGAGCACCGGAGATTCAGTCGATATCAACTGGCCGGTCGCATGTGTGTTGATGTCTTACGATCTGTATGAACAATATGCCGATCGCCGGTTCTTACGGCAATATTATGAAATGTGCGACCGGTTTGTGCAGTTACTTTTACAAATTTGTGACGACGACTATTCAATATGCGACGCCTATTTGTGCTTTAAGGACTGGCTCGCCATCGAACCGGCAACCTCCGGGTTTATCGGCATGGCATATTTCTTCCGCTGTGCAGATTTAATGTCGCGCCTGGCCGCCATTCTGGAGCAACAGGAACAGGCGGTATATTATGCGAATATCGCCGACCAGATCCGCAGTCAGATCAATGCAAAATATCTGCATCTGACCGAAAACGGCGCATATTACGATAACGGCAGCCAGAGCGCGCAGGCACACGCGCTGTTTTTGGAAATCTGCCCTGAACAACACCGCACGGCAGTCACACAGGCTCTGACAGATAATATCCAGGCAAAAAACGCCTCTACTTCAGGCTTCATGGGAACAATGTGTCTGCTGCAGGCGCTGTCTCAAAACGGTAAGGACGACGTCGCATACGCGCTGCTGATGAACCGCAATCTCGGCGGCTGGATTTATTTGCTGGAACATTGCGACGCTACTACCTTTCCTGAAAATTATGACGGCAGCAGC
>CALWVC010000078.1 GCA_944384865.1 uncultured Clostridia bacterium | reverse complement strand
TAGTAATCGTTACTGTTATTAGTATAGCTGTTTCTTCTTCAAAAGTCAAGTCTTTTTGATCATTTTTTCGCTTTTTTCGTGTATTGCGTCATCTGCACAACAGCCATATATTCGTCGCAGCCCCTTTGACCGCATACTACACAAGCACAAGCCCCGTTTACACAAACTTTAGCGTCGTGCCGCAATTGAATCATGCACAGTGGAAAAAAAGCTTTTTTACGGTTTTTTATTGCTTTTTGGCAGAAATGTTATATAATAAATTAGAATATTATTTTTTGAGATTAGGTGATAACAGATGCAATATCAGGACCTTTATGATCTGTGGGTTCAAAACGCAACGGCTGATCCGGATCTGGTAGACGAGCTGCGCCAGATCAGCACGGATGCAGACGGCATTGCGGACCGTTTTTATAAAGATCTCGAATTCGGAACCGGCGGACTGCGCGGCGTGATCGGCGCGGGCACCAACCGGATGAACGTTTATACCGTGGGCCGGGCAACCCAGGGGCTGGCGGATTATATCCGTTCCGCCGGCGGCAACAGCGTGGCAATCGCCCACGACAGCCGGATCAAATCTGATCTGTTTGCAAAAACGGCGGCGCAGGTATTCGCCGCCAACGGCATTACAGTGCACTTTTACAAAGAGCTGATGCCCACGCCGATGCTGTCTTACGCGGTGCGGGCGCTGCACTGCGACGCCGGCGTGGTAGTAACGGCCAGCCACAACCCTGCAAAATATAACGGTTATAAGGTTTATGGGCCCGACGGCTGTCAGCTGACGCTGGACGCCAGCGAACAGGTATTGCAAAATATTGAGCAGACCGATCTGTTTTCCGGCGTAAAAAAGATGGACTTTGACGCCGCGCTGCAACAGGGGCTGATCCGCTATATCGGCGACGATGTGATTCAATCTTATCTGGACGCGGTCTACAGCCAGTCGGTGCATCCCGAGCTGCTGCGGCAAACCGATCTGCGGGTGGTATATACCCCGCTGCACGGCGCCGGCAACAAGCCGGTACGGGCCATTTTAAAAAAGGCCGGCGTCAAACAGGTGATTGTGGTGCCGTCACAGGAACTGCCCGATGGTAATTTCCCAACCGCGCCTTATCCAAACCCTGAGATCCGCCAAGCCTTCGAACAGGCGCTTCTGCTTGCAAAAACCGAGCAGCCCGATTTGTTGCTGGCCACCGACCCTGACTGCGACCGGGTTGGTATCGCGGTGCGCAGCGGCGACGAATATGTGCTGATGTCCGGCAACGAGGTGGGCGCGCTGCTGCTGGACTATATTCTGCGGGAGCGCAAGGCGGCAGGCACGCTGCCGGCGCATCCGGTAGTGGTTAAAACCATTGTGACCACCGATCTGGCGCAAAAAATAGCCGACAGCTACGGCTGTGAGGTTCGCAATGTATTAACCGGGTTTAAATTCATCGGCGAGCAGATCGGGTTGCTGGAACAAAACGGCCAGGCCGATCGGTATATCTTCGGCTTTGAGGAAAGCTATGGGTATCTGTCCGGCGGCTATGTGCGGGATAAGGACGCGGTTGACGCTTCGCTGCTGATCTGCGAGATGGCGGCCTTTTACAAACAACAGGGCAAAACGCTGTTACAGGTTATGGACGCGCTCTATCAGCAACACGGCTACTTTGTACATACACAGCTGAATTTCACCTTTGAAGGCATCACCGGCATGGAAAAAATGCAGCAGATTATGACCCGGCTGCGTAAACAGGTTCCATCCGGCGTAGGCGGCCTGACAGTGCAGGCAGTTTGTGATTATGAAAGCTCTCAAAAGCGGGAAACCGCCACCGGCGCGGTAACGCCGATTACGTTGCCCAAATCCAATGTCATCAGCTACCTGCTGGAACATGCCGCATCGGCCATTGTGCGTCCATCCGGCACAGAACCAAAAATCAAGGTTTATGTCACTGCCGTCGGGCAGAGCCGCGAACAGGCGCAACAGTGCAGCCAGCAGATTGCGGCAGATATGACCGCGCTGCTGCAGGCTTAAAAACAACTGCCAAACCACTATTTTGATCGCCGCGCGTCCGAAGTACCGCGCCGGCGATAAACGTGGCGGGGCAAGAGATTGAATCGTTACAAAAGCAATACAAAGCTGGCCGCTTCCGGTTAAAATACAAGGCTGGAGGCTTATAGGAGCATGAAAAACAGAAGGGGATGTTACAGACAATGAAGTATCTGAAAAAGCTGACCGCGTTGTGTATGGCGCTGGCGGTGGCTCTGATTCCGGTCGCCGCAATGGCACAAACCGAGTATAAAACCGATATCAACTGGGCGCTGACCTATTTCAAAGAGCATTTTGAAGCGCAATTTCATCTGCCGGTGGAGGATTATAACCGGCTGTCTGCCGACGTCTGGTATTTAGAGCCGTTATATGTGACCGATAATCTGGATAATCCGGAATATACATTTTTAAAACCCATGGTAGACTTTGACGCGGATGTCGCATCTATGGCGGCTAACACAGCTGCCAAACAGGTGTTGACACTGGCGGTCACCGGCGAAGACTTTCAACAGCCGCAGATTGAAGCGTTGTGTGATGCGCTGGCGGCCGGGCAAACCGACAGTGGGGCGTTTACAGACAGCCATGGCAACCCGACGGCTACCGATACCGCTTGGGCGGTAACAGCGCTGCAAATCGCCAAAAACCGGGGCGCGGCAGCGGAATATGACGCGCAGGGCGCCGTAGCTTATCTGGAATCGGCCATGACACAGGACGGCGGCTATAATGATTACGGCGCACAGGGCAATGTAGATACCACCGGTATGGTGATGGTAGCGCTGAGTACTTTACCCGGCGAAACAGCCGCGCGGCTTTCTGAGAAATGCGTGGCGTTTATGGAAAGCTGTCTGCGGGAAAACGGCGCGCTGGTGGGCCGGGGCGTATATGACAGCGAAAATTCCTGCTCCCAGAGCTACGGTATTATCGGGCTGCTGGCCGCAGGTGAAGATCTGAACACCGGCACTTTTGCCAACGTCGTGCCGTTTTTAATGCAATTTCAGTCAGATCAGGGCGGCTTTTGGTATGACGCGGCTTCCATGGCCGGCACCGGCTGGTATACCGAGCCGGATTATTACAGCACCTATCAGGCGATGCTGGCACTTTCTGATCTGGCGCTGGGCGAAAATCTGTGGGTCAAACTGGCCACACCGACAACGGTGATTACGCCCGATCCCACAACCGGCGGCGCGGCGGCGGACGATCTGGCCGGCGCGCAAACGCCGCCGATGGGCACAACCGGGATTAATCCTGTGTTGATTGTGGTTTTGATCGCCGCGGCAGTGATTGTAATTGGCGCTGTCACAATTCCGATGATTCAAAAGAAAAAAGACGGCACGAAAAAATAACGCAGCCGGGCATGCACCAATCGGTAAATATGAAGCCCCCGACCTGTCGGCCGGGGGCTTTTTGCGTGTGAAAAATGGGGTGTGTCCGGTAACTGGCGGGAGATGATGTGCAAAGCGCAGGGCCACCGGCAGCGCATCGGGTTGTGGTAGCCGGGAAGCGCAGTTTTGTACAGCGTGAATGGTTGCAGGATTGTAGCTGGCGGACGTGGTGGATGGCGGCAAGGGCGCGGTTGCGGTGGGCGGGATGTGGTTTTCGACGGCGGGAGCGGTTGCAGTTCCGCTCAACCCTTCACCGCACCACCGGTGATTCCTTCTACATAGAACCGCTGTAAGATGATAAACAACAGCGTAATCGGCACTGCAATCAATACCGCGCCGGCGGCAAAATGGGTAAAATATCGATCGATCAGTTCTCTGGACAGCATGGTGTATAGTCCTACCGCCACGGTATATTTCTCATAGTTGTCGCCCATAATCACCCGCGCGAAAATAAAATCGGCCCAGGGCGCCATAAACGCCGTCATAGCGGTATACACAATAATCGGCTTGGACAACGGCAGCGTGATCTTGTAAAAAATCTGAAAATTGGTGGCGCCGTCGATCCGGGCGGCTTCATCCAGGCTCCGGGGAATGGTATCAAAAAAGCCTTTGGCCACATAGAAACTCAGCCCCGCCGCACCGGAATATACCAACACCAATGCCGTCAGGCTTTGGGTCAGACCGATGGTTTTTAACACGTAATAAACCGCGATCATCGACATAAACGCCGGGAACATGCCCAATACCAGCGCGATATTCATATACAGCCGCCGCAGCTTAAACCGCATCCGGGATAATACATAAGCTACCGACAGTGTGATCAATGTGGTCAACAGGCAGGCGCAGACCGATACAATCAGCGTATTGAAAAACCAGGTGGGATAACTGAAAATGGAGGTATCGGTCAGCAGATTGATATAGTTCTCAAGGGTGAAGCTTTTCGGGATAAAATAGTCGGTAAAGGAACCGGACTCCCCCCGGAACGAAATCAACACCACCCAGAAAATCGGAAACACCCAAACCACCGACAAAACGATCAGCACAATATAAGCCAACGTGTTGGAAATCCGCCGGCGGCGTTTGATACTTGCTGTTTTCATGCGAACTGTTCCTCCTTTTTATAGGCGGAGGTGCGCCAGTAAGCGATCAGCGAAAATACGATGGAAATGATAAATACCAGAATGCCGATGGTTGAAGCCAGATTATAATCCTTCTCGTCTGCGGTAAGTTTATACAGCCAGGTCACCAGCAGATCGGTCTTGCCCGCCACATAATAATCGGTGGCAAACGGCTCTCCGCCGGTGAGCAGATAGATCACGTTAAAGTTGTTGATATTACCGATAAACTGGGTGATCATAAACGGCGCAGTAACAAACCAGATCTGGGGCATCGTGATCTTGACAAACATCTTAAACGGCCCGGCGCCGTCGATCCGGGCGGCTTCATACAGGTCGGTGGGTATATTCATCAGGATGCCGCTGGTCATCAGCATCGTATAGGGAATGCCGATCCACAGGTTGACTAAAATCACCGTTACCCGCGCCCATGTCACGTCGGTCAGAAACGGCAGCGCGCTATCGATCAGGCCGGCGTTTTGCAGCAGCGTATTAATCGGCCCAAACCGGTTGAGCATATTGCGCATAACCAGTAACGAGATAAACTGCGGGATGGCAATCGTCAATACCAGGATGGTGCGCCAGAACGGCTTGAAGCGGATCCCCTGCTTGTTGATCAGCAGCGCCACCGCGATACCCAGCAGATAGCAGGACACCGTCGCAGCCACCGCCCAGATCAATGTCCAGACCAATACCGGGAAAAAGGTTCCCGCAAGCAGGTCGTTTTCCCACAGCATCGACCGGAAGTTTTGCAGCCCCACCCAGTCAAACAGATTGCCCGGCGGCTGATGGCTTCGATCATAGTTGGTAAACGCAATTAAAATCATAAAAATCAGCGGTAACACCGTAAACGCCCCGATACCCAGCAACGGCACCGTCATCATCGTCATGTGAAACTTCTGATCAAGCAGCTGCTTTAAATCGTCGGTAAAAGATGGCGCATGTGCACCGGCCTCCACCAGGCGCTGGGTGTAAAACGCGCTCTTTAGGTTTACATAATATATAACCAGGAAGCAGGCTGTCAGCAGCAGCGTCAATACGCCGTAGATCATGCACAGCATCGAATTGTCCCCGGTGACGGTTACGTTAAAACCCACCGACGGATCGTAAACACTGCCCTGCTGTACCGTGCCCAGCGTAACCAGATCATACAGCCCAGACCAGCCGAAAGATAACATATAAAAAAGATAGGCGGCTTCGGCCACCAAAAACAGCAACCCTTTTATATACTGCCGGCGCAGCAGATTGCCCGCCCCCATGATTAAAAAAGACAGACGGGTTTTGAAGTCGCCGTTTTTGCATATCGTATAGATGTTGCCGGTGCTTTTCACTTTGGGCGTTCCTCCTTGATCGGGTTATGTATCCCCGCCCTGTGCAAGGCGGGTGGGGCAGCGCCGTTATTGCGCCAGAATCTGCGTGACCATATTGTCCAGCTTTGCCTGCATCTCTGTCGCCGGGATATTGCCGTTAAAGCAGTCGTCTGTAAACGCCTTGAATGCGGTCCAGTATTTGCTGATCTGGGTGACCGCCGGCATCGGCACCGCATATTGCAGCTGATCCAGCGTGGCCTTGACTGTTTTATCGGCGGTCACATCGCTGTTGGATGCGGCGTTTTTATTGACCGGCAGCAGGCTGCGGTCGCGGAACCGTTTTAACTGGTTCTGCTCGCTGGTCAGGTGCGCCGCCAGCTTCATAGCCGCCGCCGGGTCTTTGGTCTTGGCGTTCACGACATAGATTTTATAGCCGGCGAAGGATTTCATCTGGGTTTGGGCAGCATCGTCGCTGAGCGCTACGGTGGGCAGTTTGGCCACGCCGTAATTGTCGCCCAACAATTCTTTAAACGCATCTGCCTTCCACGGGCCGGTTACGAAAGAGGCCAGCTTGCCGGCCTTCATTTGAGAAACCGCTTCGTTGTCGTCGCAATTTACCGCGCCCAGATCAGAAAGGCTGGCGATAAAGTTGGCCGCGGCCAGACCGTTATTATTGTTGAAATCGCATTTGGTGGGGTCGTCGCCGTTTTCACCAAACAGCGTACAGCCGGCGGTAAAAAACAGTGAAGTACCGTAATAGCCCTCTTTAAAGTTCATGCCGAATTTATACACGCCGCTGCCCAGATCTTTGGACAAGATGGTGTTCAGCGACTGCAC
>CALWVC010000077.1 GCA_944384865.1 uncultured Clostridia bacterium | reverse complement strand
TATCGGTATACAGTCCTGCCTCACGCAGTTCATTCTGAAACCAAATGAGATTTTGAATCACAAAGATTCGCTCATTACCCGAAAGATACAGATGATAATTTTGCTCCCTCATACGAAAATAACCTGGCTGTTTACGATCTCGACAGCTCGGTTATGGATATATTCATCTTCCGCACCACTCCACAGAGGCGTCGGATTGATTATAATACAGAATACGATATTCTGCTTTAAGTGTGGCCGATACCGCTGTCCTATACGCCGATGAACTGTTGTTCTTCTGGTTGTGGTTGAGGTTTGGAAGTTCATAATCACCTGGTCTTTGATATGTATCGCCTGCTGTTTCATAGATGTTTTTTATCGATTTTTCCGCCCACAAATTTGATTACATCTTTATTTTAAGAGGAAACCGATCCACTTACCAATGTGCGGATTGCAGACAATGTGTATCCCTGCCGGTATTTTCGTGTGTTTTCATCAAATCCGTTAAGCGCAACGAAGAATGTGTTTGCTTTATTGCCATAAAGGCTCCTGATGATCCGGATCATTTTTGCACGGTATGGCCGGATGATCGTAAAGCTTACGAAGATGCTTCGGTGGCTGAAGAGATTAAAAAATTGCTTGGAGTCATATAGATTATTGCGGGAATTGCGGTTCATGTGGCGGCGGAAAACAAAAAGTGATATTTGGGAAAACCTTTGAAAACGTTTGTAGCTGTACGTTCAGGGTTGATAATGCGCAGACCCGTGATCTGCCGTTCCTGAAAAAGATCATTGACATACGTATAAAATATTAGTTTGCATAGCGGCCTTTCAACAGGGGCGCTTGCCATGCCGTCGCGGACGTTGTGACGTTCGCGGCGGATTTTCATGCGAAAGCGACAAACAGGGCTTTCCGATACCCAAAGTACCGGAAAGCCCTGTTTGTCCAAAATCCTTATTTTATATGGGTTTTCACCTTATTTGTTCGCTTCTTCTACCGCCACAGCACAGGCAACGGTAGCGCCTACCATCGGGTTGTTGCCCATACCGATCAGCCCCATCATTTCCACATGCGCAGGTACAGAAGAAGAGCCGGCAAACTGCGCGTCGCCGTGCATTCTGCCCATGGAATCGGTCAGGCCGTAAGAAGCCGGGCCGGCGGCAACATTGTCAGGATGCAGCGTCCGGCCGGTGCCGCCGCCGGAAGCCACCGAGAAATAGTTCTTGCCGTTTTCCATACACCATTTTTTATAGGTGCCGGCCACCAGATGCTGGAACCGGGTGGGGTTGGTGGAGTTGCCGGTGATGGAAACGTCTACATCCTCGTGACGCATGATCGCCACGCCCTCCAACACATCGTTGGCGCCATAACACAGAACCTTGGCTTTTTCACCGTCGGAAAACGCCTTGGTTTCCACGATTTTCAGCGCGCCGGTTTTGAAATCGTAATCGGTTTTGACATAGGTGAAGCCGTTGATCCGGGAGATGATATAAGCCGCGTCTTTACCCAGACCGTTGAGAATCACTTTTAAAGGCTGTTTGCGCACTTTATTGGCGGTGCGGGCGATACCGATCGCGCCCTCTGCCGCTGCAAAGGATTCATGGCCCGCCAGAAAACAGAAGCATTTGGTGTCTTCTTTCAGCAGCATCGCGCCCAGATTGCCGTGGCCCAGCCCCACGTTGCGCTGTTCCGCTACCGAGCCGGGCACGCAGAACGCCTGCAGCCCGATGCCGATCGCCGCCGCTGCATCAGATGCGTTGGAGATGCCTTTTTTCAGCGCGATCGCCACGCCCAGGGTATACGCCCAAACTGCGTTTTCAAATGCGATGGGCTGCACGCCCTTTACGATGCTTTCAACATTTATGCCTTTTGAAGCGCAGAGCTCTGCCGCGGCCTCCAGGCTGTCAAGGCCATATTCTTTCAGACAGGCCTGAATTTTGTCCATCCGGCGTTCTTTGCCTTCAAACATCACGTCGTTTGCCATTGTTTGTTTCCTCCTTTGAAATCAGATTATTCCTCGCGGGGATCAATATATTTCGGCGCGTCGGCAAATCTGCCGTATGTACCGGTGTTTTTCTCGTAGGCTTCGTTGGGAGTCATGCCATGACGGATATCCTCCAGCATTTTGCCGAGTCTGACAAACTGATAGCCGATTACTTCGCCGTCGTCGTCCAGCGCAAGCTTGGTTACATAGCCCTCGGCCATCTCCAGATAGCGCACGCCCTTTTTCCTGGTAGAGAACATGGTGCCCACCTGGGAGCGCAGGCCTTTGCCCAGATCCTCCAAACCGGCGCCGATGACCAGGCCGTCTTCGGAGAACGCAGACTGGGTCCGGCCGTAAACAAACTGTAAAAAGATTTCCCGCATCGCGACGTTGATCGCATCGCAAACCAGATCGGTATTCAAACATTCCAGCAGCGTTTTGCCCGGCAGAATCTCCGCCGCCATAGCGGCGGAATGGGTCATGCCCGAGCAACCGATGGTTTCTACCAACGCCTCTTCGACAATACCTTTTTTAATGTTCAGCGTCAGCTTGCAGGTGCCCTGCTGCGGCGCGCACCAGCCCACGCCGTGAGACAGGCCGGAGATGTCTTTGATTTCATATGCCTTGACCCATTCGCCTTCTTCGGGGATGGGCGCGGGACCGTGATGCGGACCTTTTTTTACAACGCACATTTGTTCAACTTCATGTGAATAATTCATGCTCGTCTTCATTCCTTTCAAAGCGATTTTTTTACCGGGTTTTATTATAATCAAAAAAACGGCAAATTGCAAGCGGTTGCGGCAAGATTGTATAAACTTTAACAAAGAACAGGCAACATGCCTAAAAGAATAGGCAACATGCCTAATTCATAAAACCGGCCGCCTAAAGAACTGATACTTCCTGAATAAAGCTTTTGACGAAAAGCCGCCGCAGGCGATCGCCCGCGGCGGCAAAACAGCTTATTGATAATACCGAACCCAGTCGATGTAATATTTCTGGGGGAATACGGTGGTTTCATCAGGATCACCGGGCCAGCCGCCGCCGACGGCGGTGTTCAGCAACACATAATGCGGCCGGTGGAACATCGGCAGGTTGGAAATATCCAGCTTGTTATAGACCACATCGTCAACATAAGCTTTGATACAGTTTTCGGTCCATTCGATGCCGAAAATATGAAAATCGTCGCAGAAATTGCCGTGGCGCAGTTCATAAGCGCGGGGCAGCGGCTTGCGTTCGTCGGGATAGTGAATGGTTGCCTGCACCACGTTGTCGCCCATATGATCGTCAAACGGGCAGGTAGCAAAGGTGGTGTTCACACCGCCCACCATTTCCATAATGTCGATCTCACCGCAGGCCGGCCACGGATTTTCGTTGATATCTACACCCAGCGTCCAAAACGCCGGCCAGATGCCCTTGCCGAAGGGCAGCTTCGCGCGCATTTCCAGACGGCCATACAGAAATTCCTGTTTGCCCAGCGTGTTGATGCTTGCCGAAGTATACGGGCAGCCGGGGTCGCCGGTTTTGATGCTCTCAATCACCAGACAACTGTTTTCAGTATAGGCATTTTTGGGATCATCGGTGTAAATCTGCAATTCATTGTTGCGGATATAGCCGATCTCATAGCCCCAGACCGCCGGGTCAATGCCGTTGTCAAATTCCTCGCTCCAGACCAGCTTGTTGAAACGCTCCATATTTGCAACCATCCTTCCTGTTGGTCAGTTTGATTTGTGGTTTTATTTTAAAAGGGAACCGGCAGAATGTCAACTATAAAAACAGATGTTTTCAGCTTTTTTCCACCGTTGCGGCAAATTACGGGGTATGTTCGGCCAGCCGCCGGGATACGGCGCTGCACAAGCATATCCGCCAAGGATGTTTGCGTGTTGTGCCGGCGGTTTTCCCGTGTGTGCTGCTGCAAAATCAAAACGGCTTAAAAACCCGCAAGGGTTCTTACAGGATCTGCGCCCATTGCTCGGGCGAAAACCCCACCAATATCCGGCTGCCGTCGGTTAAAATCGGCCGGCGCACCAGCATTCCGTCGGCGGCCAGTAAGATCAGCTGTTCTTCTTCAGACAATACCGTCAGCTTGTTTTTAAGACCCATGGATTTATATATCAGACCGCTGGTGTTGAAAAAACGTTTCAATGGCAGCCCGCTGGCCTGATACCAGGTCCGCAGTTCATCGAGAGCCGGCGGCTGTGTCTTGATATTCCGCGGGGTATAGGCGACGCCGTGTTCGTCCAGCCATTTGCGGGCTTTTTTACAGGTCGTGCATTTTGGATAATGTAAAAATGTAAACATCGGTTGACTCCTTTGTGTTGATCTGCCGTTGGAATATTTCTCCCGGCAGCGCAGAAAAAAGTTACAGGATACAGCCGTTGGGGCAGACCTCGGCGCATCTTCCGCAGCCGGTACACAGGCTGTCGTCGATCGTGGCTAAAAACTGTTCTACCTTGATGGCGCCGTGTTCGCAGGCTTTGACGCATTTCATGCAGCCGATACAGCCGGTTGTGCAGACGCTTCTGATTTTGGCGCCTTTGTCATGGTTTACACATTTCACCGTCAGTTTGCGTGGCTCGGCGGTCAGGGTAATCAGCCCTTTTGGGCACTGCCTGACGCATTTCCCGCAGCCGGTACAGACGTTTCGGTCAATGTCCGCCAACCCGTTTTCAATCGAGATTGCGCCATACTCGCAGACGGCCAGGCAGTCGCCCAGACCGATACAGCCAAACCGGCAGGCCTGTGGCCCGCCGAAGAGCTGATTGGCCGCCGCACAGCTTTGCAGCCCGCAGTAGTCCTGTTTCGAAGAGGTTTTGTCCCGATTGCCCTGGCAGCGCACCACCGCCGTCTTTTTGACAAAAGCCTGCGCCGATATGTCCAGCGCTTCGGCGAGGTGTGCTGCCGTCTGTGCGCCGCCCGGCGCACACAGGCCGGTTTGATCGGTTTTGCCGCCGGCCAGCGCCGCCGCATACCCGGCGCAGCCCGAAAAGCCGCATGCGCCACAGTTGGCGCCTGGCAGCAGCGCCTGCAGTTTTTCAGCGGTTTCATCTTTTTGAACTGCCAGAACGATGGCCGCCACACTCAAAAGCAGCCCGGCCAGCAGCCCGATGCCGCCTACCAGCAGCACCGTCCACAAAATATCGTTCAATGGTGATCCCCCTTTTCAGCCGAACAGACGGTCTGCCACGCCGGCAAATCCCAGAAACGACAACGATACCAGCGACGCGGCGATCAGCGTAATCGGCAGTCCCCTTAAAAATTTAGGGATATCGCAGCTTTCCAGCCGGCTGCGCACACCGGCGAACAACACCATCGCCAGCAGAAAACCCAGCCCCGCGCCCAGCGCGTTGACCAGCGACTGCACATAGGTCAGCTCTTTGGTAAAATTCAGCAGCGTTACGCCCAATACCGCGCAGTTGGTGGTGATCAGCGGCAGATAAATACCCAGCGCGTTATACAGCGGCGGCATGAATTTTTTCAGGATCAGTTCCACAAGCTGCACCAGCGCCGCGATCACCAGGATAAACACGATGGTCTGCAAATATTCCAGCCCCCGGGGCACCAGCACCCAGGCGTACAGCGGATAGGTCGCCGCAGTGGACAGGACCATTACAAAGGTGACCGCACAGCTCATGCCGAAGGCGGTGCCGGTCTGTTTGGAAACGCCCAGGAACGGGCAGATGCCTAAAAATTTAGACAATACAAAGTTTTCAGATAAAACAGCGGCGACTAAAATCACAAGCAATTCTTTCATTTTACCGCCTCCCCGTTGTCACAGCCGGCGCAGCCCGCTGCGCCCGGGCAACCGTCGCAACCGGCAGACTGCGCCGGTTTTTTATCCAGCCTTTCGGCCAGCCGGTTTGCGCAGGCCACCAGAATACCAAACACGAAAAAGCCGCCGGGTGCCAAAATCATCACCAGCATCGGCTCGATATAGCCTTTGGTGACCGCCAGCCCGAAGATGGTGCCCGCGCCCAGCAGCTCCCGGATGCTGCCCATTAAAATCAGCGCGGCAGTAAAGCCGATCCCCATGCCGACAGCGTCCAGCGCCGACGGCAAAACCGGGTTTTTGGATGCGAACATCTCCGCCCGGCCGAGAATGATACAGTTGACCACAATCAGCGGCAGATAAATCCCCAGCGCTTCATCGATCGACGGCATAAACGCCTTGATCAGCATCTGAATAATGGTAACAAACGCGGCGATGATGGTAATATACGCCGGAATGCGCACCTTATCGGGAATCACTTTGCGCAGCAGAGAGATCGCCACGTTGGAACCCAGCAGCACCAGCGTCGCGGCGACGCCCATGCCGACGCCGTTGACAGCGCTGGTGGTGACTGCAAGCGTGGGGCAGGTGCCCAATACCAGCCGCAATACCGGGTTTTCCCGAACGATGCCTTTTGTCAGTTGTTGCGTCCATTTCATGGCTGTGTGCCCTCCTGCTGTACCAGTGTCAGAACCTGATTGACCGCATCCCGGACCGCGGCGGAGGAAATGGTCGCGCCGGTAACGGCGTCGATATTTTCACCCAGCTGCACGCTGCCGGAGACGCCCGCAAACTGCTGTTTGAACGCCGGCGTATCCACATTCTGTCCCAGCCCCGGCGTCTCGTCGGCGCAGGAGACGATCTCGATCGCGGTAACCGTCTGCTGCAAATCCACGCCGGTCATGACCTCGATGACGCCGCCATAGCCTTTGGCGCTGCCCGAGCCGACCCAACCGATCTGCGCGCCGTTTTGGTAAGCCGCATATAAGATCGCGCCATCGGCTTGTGTAACCTGTTCATAACGGTCGGCGGGCAATACCGCCGCCATCGCCTGTTCGGTTTTTTGCTGTTGCTGCGCCGCGATTCGGTCTTTGGTCACCTCGTTGGTCAGCGCCAGCGCGGCCGCAGCCGTTATACAGACGATCAGCAGCGCCAGTGTCGGGAACAGGATCTGTTTAATTTTCATGCTGCTGCGCCTGCCTTTCGGATTTGCGGCTGCCAAAGGGTTTGCCGATGGTCAGCCGGTCGATGTGCGGCGTGACAATATTCATAATG
>CALWVC010000076.1 GCA_944384865.1 uncultured Clostridia bacterium | reverse complement strand
GTAAAAAGGCTCGGCACAAAGTGCCGAGCCTTTGGCAGGGGCAGAAGGACTTGAACCCTCGGCACGTGGTTTTGGAGACCACTGCTCTACCAACTGAGCTATACCCCTGAATATGGTGGGCCATCAGGGACTCGAACCCCGGACCAACCGGTTATGAGCCGGTGGCTCTGACCAACTGAGCTAATGGCCCGCAGGCCGCGTCTTTGAAACGCCGCAGATAATATTATACGCATAAAGCCGGAATTTGTCAACCATTAAATTGATATAGTTGCAATAACTTCGTAAAAATAGTATACTCTAATGCAGGGATGTGATCATTTGGAGCCGGCATTCAATAAATACAACCGGATCAATTTGCTGGACACCATCCGCGGTATATGCATTCTGCTGATGGTCGTCTATCATACGATGTACAACTTAAATGAAATATTTGATGTGCCTACAATTTTGTGGGATACGCCTTTATTAGACTTTCTCCATTATTTTGTCATTGGTATTTTTCTACTGATTTCCGGTATTTGCACCGCTTTTTCTCACAATGTCTTTAAACGCGGACTGCTGCTATTTATACTGGGTGGACTATTGACGTTGTTCACATGGATCTTTCTGCCCGATGAACGGATTATCTTTGGAATTCTTTCTTTTCTAGGCGCCATGATGTTGCTGTTTGCGCCCCTGCGGCGGCAGTTTTATAAAGTTCCATGGTACATTTCTTTTTTTGTATTGATTCTATTACTGCTTATATTTAAGGACTTTAACAGCAAACATCAAATTCATCTGTTTTTTACAACGGTAACGCTACCAGATACCCTTTATCAAAACGACTGGCTGTTTTTTCTGGGCATTACCTCCCCGGACTTTTTCTCCGCCGATTATTTTCCATTAATTCCGTTTGGCTTTGCGTTTCTGGCCGGCGCAGCGTTGTCTGTTCCAATCACCAACCGCAAATTCCCCGGGTGGTTTTATACGTTATCCTGCCGCCCCATCGATTTTGTCGGCCGCCATACCCTGATTGTGTATGTATTGCATCAACCCATTGTATTCGGTATATTGTGGCTGTATTTTCGATTATTCAGTTGAATTCTGTCTGCTGTGCCCGGCTGAACAGCCGACGCACCTGCCGTTGTAATCCCGCGTGTTCCGGCTGCCGGAGCTGCGGGTCTTTTTTTATAATAATTCCGGCCAGCTTTTGCGCCGCCTGCAACACCTGCATATCCTCCAGAATATTGGCAATTTTCAGTTCCGGCAATCCATGTTGCCGCGCGCCAAAGAAATCTCCCGGCCCGCGCAGCTTTAAATCTTCATTGGCAATGTAAAACCCATCTGAAGATTTACACATGATCTCCAACCGTTTTTTGGCCGTTTCCCCCTGCGCGTCCGATAACAGAATACAGGTCGACTTATATTGCCCCCGACCGATCCGACCACGCAGCTGATGCAGCTGAGAAAGCCCAAACCGTTCTGCGTTTTCGATCAGCATAATCACTGCATTCGGCACATCCACACCGACTTCGATGACCGTGGTGGTAACTAAAAGCTGAATTTCCCCCTGCACAAACGCCTTCATAACCAGTTCTTTTTCTGCCGCTTTCATCCGGCCATTGAGCAGCCCAACCTGATACCCTTTAAATCTACCGGTCGCCAGCGTTTTGTAATATTCTTCCACCGACGCCAGATCTGATTCGTTTTCTTCGATCAGCGGACAGACGATATAGCCCTGCCGGCCTGCGTCCAGATGCTTTTGAATATAATTATACGCCCGCTGGCGCAGCTGCGAAGATACCGCATAGGTTTCGATCTTCTGCCGTCCTTTTGGCAGCTCGTCCAACACCGAAACATCCAGATCCCCATAAATCATCAGCGCCAGTGTCCGCGGGATCGGCGTGGCTGACATCACATACAAATGCGGGTTCTCCCCTTTTTTCGACAGCGCCGCCCGCTGCGCAACGCCAAACCGGTGCTGCTCGTCGGTAATCACCAGTCCCAGCCGGGAAAAACTGACCGTCTGCTGAATCAACGCATGCGTCCCGACCAGCATGTCGATTTCTCCCTCCTGCAGCATCCGCAAAATCCGCTGCTTCTGGACTGCCGGCGTTGATCCGGTCAACAGCATGATCCGGTTACCGCTGCCCGCCATTAACTTCGACAGCGTCGTATAATGTTGAGAAGCCAGAATCTCAGTGGGCGCCATCATCGCAGACTGCAACCCGTTTTTCGCACAAACGTCCATCAACGCGGCGGCTACGGCCGTCTTACCAGAGCCGACGTCGCCCTGTAACAGCCGGTTCATCGGCTTACCGCTGCGCATATCCGCCACCGCCTCGGCTACCGCCCGCCTCTGCGCGCCGGTCATCGCAAATGGCAACCCCTCGATAAACGCCTGACTGCTGTCTTGCCGGATCACCGCGCTGCTCTGTGTCTGGTTTCTTCCCCGAATCTGCAGCATACCCAGCGCCAAAACCAGCAATTCCTCAAAAATCAGTCGTTTACGGGCAACTGCAATATCCTGCTGCGACGTGGGAAAATGGATGCGCTCCAACGCAAATCGATAGTGACACAAGCCATATTCCGTCCGAATCTGCTCCCGCAGCGGATCTTCCAGCGTATCCCCGACCAATTTCAGCGCCTGTCGCACCATTTTTTCAATCAACCGGGAATGCAGCCCCTGGGTCTGCCGGTAAATCGGGCGCATCACCGGCGACAGCGCCTGTTCAATCTGCGGCGAAGTCATCTCTTTTACATGAAAATTGCCGCCGACTTTTCCAAAAAACAGATATTCCTGTCCTGCTTTCAGCTTTTCCGCCGCAAAACGGTTATTAAAAATGGTAATTCGCATTGTTGTGCTACCGTCTGTAACATTACATTTGTACAACGTCATTCCTTTGCGTACCCGATATTGCTGCACCGGGGCAGCCACCGTCGCTTTCACACAGCACACCTGTCCCAATGGCGCATTGCTTGTTGTATAACACACGCTCCAATCTTCATATTGCCGCGGATAAAATTCCAAAAGGGCGCCGATTGTATCGACACCCATTTTTTTAAATAATGCTGCTGTTTTTGGTCCGACTCCGGAAAGCTTTTCGATGGGAAGATCAAAAACGCTCATGCCGCATCCTGTCTATTCCACTGAAATAATATAATAATACACCGGCTGTCCGCCTGCGATCATCGTCAGTTCTACCTCATCCGGCAATTTTGCCGAAATCGTTTCCTGCAGCTTCTGCGCCTGCTCGTCGGTTACATCTTTACCATAAATCACTGTGATAAACCGGCTGTCCTTTTTACACAGATTTTTCAAAACCCGCAGCGCCGCTTTTTCCACATCGTGCTCCACAAACGACAACTTGCCGTTTTCCAGCCCTAAAATTTCGCCTTCTTTGATCTTATGCCCGTCAAAATCAGAATCTCTGGCCGCAAACGTGATCTGGCCGGTGCTCACCTTATCGGCCGCCGACTGCATATTGATCGCGTTCTGCTCCGCATCCAGCTCGGGATCAAAGCTCAGCATCGCGGAAATACCCATCGGAATCGTTCTGGTCTGCAACACAATCACATTGCGCGTCGCCAGTCGAACCGCCTGCTCCGCCGCCATAATGATATTCTTATTATTCGGCAATACAAACACCGTTTTTGCCGGCGTCAGTTCCACCGCCCGCAGGATATCGTCGGTTGACGGGTTCATGGTCTGCCCGCCGCTGACCGTATGATCCACGCCCAAATCCGAAAACAGCGTCTTGATGCCTTCGCCGGCCGCTACCGCGACAAAGCCAAACGGATGTTCCGGCTGCACCGGCGTATACACACCGCTTTCATCCCGCTGCACCGTATTTTCTACCGCCGCGCTCTTTTTCGCATTTTCATGCTGCTCGCGCATATTTTCAATTTTCATGTTGGTCAGCATGCCGAATTTCAACCCCTCCTGCAACGCGTTGCCGGGGTTGTCGGTATGCACATGCACCTTGATGATCTCATCGTCGTCTACCACGACTACGCAGTCACCGATCGTTTCCAAATAAGAACGCAGCAGCAACGGATCGCGGTCAATGGCAGAATCACGCTGAACGATAAACTCCGTGCAATAGGTAAAGGTGATCTCTTCGTCTGCTGCTGCGGCAGCCGACAGTTCGCTTTTCGGCTGTGTCTGCGGCGCCGGGGCTGTATCCGACTGGATCTGCACACCGTCTTTCAACACCGACAGCATGCCTTCAAAAATAATGACCAAGCCCTGCCCGCCGGCGTCCACCACACCGGCTTTTTTTAACACCGGCAGCAGCTCCGGCGTCTGTTCCAACGCAGTTTTCGCACCGTCCAAAGCCCGGGCAAAGATCGCAACCGGATCTGTCTCTCCATCTGAAACTGCATCAAAAGCCCACTTTGCCGCCTCTTTGGACACGGTCAGAATGGTTCCCTCCGTCGGCTTCATAACCGCCTTATACGCCGCTTTAACGCCAGCATCCAGCGCATTGGCGATTTCCTGGGCCCCAGCGGTTTCCAAGCCCTTCAGACCCTTTGCCATACCACGGAAAATCAGCGATAAAATAACGCCGGAATTGCCTCTGGCCCCGCGCAACAGCGCATTTGCCGTGACCCCGGCCACTTCGCCGACTGTTTTGCCGCTGACTCTGGACAATTCCTTCGCAGCGTTTCCTATCGTCAGCGTCATATTGGTTCCGGTGTCTCCATCCGGGACAGGAAACACATTCAGTTCATCCACAGCCTGCCGGTGGTTGGAAATATTGTTCGCGCCCGAGATAACGGCGTCACGCAGCATATCACCTGTGATCAATCGAAAAACATCCTTTCAAGTTTCGGAACTTTTAATCTGTTGTGCTGAAACCTTATTCGTTTTCCATACTGTCGATGTGGACTGTGACAGCATTTACGATAATGCCGGTAGATTGCTCTACCGTATATTTCACCTTATTCACAATACTCTTTGCAATTTCATTAATATTCAGGCCATATGCTACAGCGATATGCAGGTCCACATTGATCTGATTAATACTGCCGCTGACGAAAATACCGGTATCGATATATTCTTTTCGTGTCAGTTTTGATCGCCACCACTGCCTGCCTTTCGGAACCATGGCCCGCACACCATAGCAGGAAACGACCGCGTTGCCGATCAGCTTTGCAAAATATTCGCTGGAAATCTCCACGCTTCCCAATCTTGTCTCATAACGAATCATGCACAATCATCCTTTCTGTTTATGATACCGATAATGTCGTAATATTATAATACGCGTCGCTGACCGACGCTGTCGCAGCCGGCGTAACCTGATCCGAATAATGCAACACGCCTAACCGATGACAGATCGGAATAAACGGCAAGTCGGTGTAAAACCCCTCCATAAACGTCTCAATAGTAGTCTGCCCCGCCAAATAAGACTGATACAACGCCGCTATATCAACTTTCGGCTGAGGCACTGCCGTCGACACAGGCTGTGTCGTTGCCAACGCCGCATTCCCAGTCACATCAGTCTGCGCCTGTGTCGTCATATTCTCCGGATTTTGTGTAGTTGCCGGCATATGCATTGTCTCGCCCAGCATATTGGTTAAATCAAAGTTTTTATTCAGCTTGATTTCTCCCAGATACAGCATATACTGTCCATCAGCAACCCGTTTGGCATATTCAGCGCCAGACGTTCCGCTGAGTTCCAGCTTTATTCCGCTTTTTTTAAACTGCTCCTGCAGCAACGTCGCCGCCAACGCATGATTTGCATTATCCGTATTATACAACAAGGTCAACTGCAGCGTACCGGCATCAGAACGATAAAAACCGCTGCTGTCTTTGGATGTATATCCCGCCAGCGCCAACTGCTGCTGCGCTGCTTGCAAATCGCCCATCTCCGAAACTTCCTGCGCCGTATCCGCTGCAAAATCCAACTGCCCGGTAAACGGACTGGTGGCAGGTGTGGCATAACTATAATATGCAGAATCACAAATTTCCTTGCGGTTTAACAAATAAAAGATCGCTTTTTTGATATAAATATCAGAAACCTGCGCAACATTTTCGTTTAATCCTAAAAACACAAAATCCGTCTGCGCAACCCGGCTGACGCCGCCGCGCATAGACGGCACATCATCCAGATCGATCCCTGAATAGCAGATATCCGCTTCTCCGGCTTTCAGCGCATACTGCCAGGCCGCGGTATCCGGTACATTCACCAGCCGCACATTATTTTCCGGCGCGACGCCAAAATAATGTTCATTCGGAATCAGCGAATAACTGCCGTTGTCATCCTGATATACATAGCGGCCGCAGCCGATGGGCGGCAACGCTTTTTTATCGGCGTTCTGCCGGTTCTCTGAATTGGTTTTCATAATCGGAAAATCCAACAGCCGGATGACGTTTGGATCCTCCGTGCGCAACGTAAACTCTACTACTGTAGAAGAAGCGGCGCCGCAGGAAGCAATATTTGCAAGCTGCTGCGGAAAAATAGTATTTTCCGCCTCCTGCGCCAGGTTCAGGGAATATACCACATCATCGGCTGTGACAGCCGTCCCATCGGAAAACTGTGCATCGTTCAGCGTCACGATACACTTATTTCCCTCTACAACAGCGCTTTTTGCCAGGCACAGCGCCGGATTGATCTGTTCATCCAACTTAACCAGCGGGTCAAACAACAACGCCGTTAATTGCTTATTCACTTTTGTAACCGCCGTATATGGATTCAAAGAGTCCGAAGCGGAAAACGCCAAAGACAGCGTACCGGTTCCCAACGACTGTAAACTGGTCTGCTGCGTTGTTGCCATACCCGCAGAGGGCGACGTCCCGCCGGTATTACAGGACGCGGCAACCGCCAGAATACAAATGCAGACCAGCAGCGCCACAATTCGTTTTGGCATATGCGCGCTCCTACTTTAATAATAATTTTATTTGTATAGTATAACACATTCCCTGTTATATTGCAATTATCAATTCCGCATACTTAAAAAGTTTATTGTAGGTGTTACAATAATATGTGACAAAAGATAAAAAAAGAGAAGCGAATAGGCGAGACCTGTGATAAGGTAAAGTAGCCAAAACAAAACCGGAAAGGCGGGTCGCCTATTCGCTATGAATAAGATAACACAAACCAT
>CALWVC010000075.1 GCA_944384865.1 uncultured Clostridia bacterium | reverse complement strand
GTGAACTTTGGAATATTTTAAGATCATTTCGCCGTTTCTGTTGATCATATACGCTGTATTTTGTGGATATTTTATCCCTTTGGTAAAGCAGGTGATTGCAACGCCGATTTGCAGCTCTTTGGCTGTTTTACGAATCAGGTTTAGAGATTCGCTGTCGTCAGATAATGCGTTTTCACACCATTTTACAAATTCCGGATGGCTTTCGATTTCGCTGACCGGCTTGCGAGTTTGACAAATGTCCGGCGCGTAATAAGCGGTTAAGAAACATTCCGGAAACAGAACAACATCCGCATCTTTGTTTTTCGCTTGCTTTATAAAATCAATTGCAAGTCTGGTGTTGGTCGCGATGTCTGCAACAGACGCGCAATGTTGAACCATTGCGATTTTAAAGTTAGACATAAAGACTGTCCTTTCTCCGGCATGAAAAAAGATCTGCTTTTTATGAGCAGGATGATCATACTGTGTTAAAACTACATTTAGAAAATAATTAACAATAATCAAAATGCGGCGATATCATTCAAGATATCAATAACCCCGGCAGAACACAACAGCGTTTTTACCGGGGAATATTGAAATTTTTAATTCTATATATTGATTTGTATTTTTATAATATGCGCTTGGGCCGTTTTATTTCTGATTATGTTTTTCGATCAGCTTCATGATCTTTTCATGGGAGTCCATCAGCAGGCTGACCGAAACATCATGATTTAACGCCGCAATAATATAAGCGATATATTTGGATACGTCTACCTGGTGGAACCAGGGTCTGCTCAACAGTTCCGGCGAGCAATAGGTGAGGTTGGTTCCGAACACGCCTGTGAAGGTCCCGTCGGCATAGGCCTTGTCATAAGCGTCCAACCCGTTGGTGAATATGGCGTAGGTAGCATATACGAACACCCGTCCTGCATTGCGCTTTTTCAGCTCTCTGGCGGTATCCAGCATGGATTCGCCTGAAGAAATAATATCGTCGGCGATAAAAATATCCTTGCCGTCTACCGCGTTGCCCAGATATTCGTGCGCTACAATCGGGTTGCGGCCGTTGACCACCCGGGAATAGTCCCGGCGTTTATAAAACATTCCCAGCTCTACGCCTAAATTGGAGGCGTAATACATGTTCCGGTGCATCGCGCCTTCATCCGGGCTGATGATCGTCAGATGTTCCGCATCCGGCTGAATATCCGGGAAAGCCCTGAACAGCGCTTTCAGCGCCTGGTAAGCAGGGATGATATTGTCGAAGCCCATCAGCGGCACGGCGTTTTGCACCCGCGCGTCGTGTGCGTCAAACGTAATGATATTGGATACGCCCATGTTGGCCAGCTCCTGCAGCGCACAGGCGCAGTCCAGCGACTCCCGATAGTTTCGGCGATGCTGCCGCCCGCCAAACAGGATCGGCATGATAACGTTGATGCGATGCGCCTTGCCGCCCACGGCCTGAATCGTACGCTTGAGATCCTGAAAATGATCGTCCGGCGACATGCAGTTGGTATGACCGAAAATATTATATGTACAGCTATAATTCCCCACGTCTACCAGAATAAATAGATCATCGCCGCGGATGCTGGATTTCAGCAGACCCTTGCCGTCGCCGGAGGAAAAACGCGGACACTCGCCTTTGATCAGAAAGGGCTCGTCCTGCCGGCCGCTTTGTTCCGACCATTGGGTCAGATAGTGGTTGATTTTTTCGGCGAGCTCGTCGGTGCCGGGCTGTACGATCAGTTTTAATGGAGCAACCTGATCAGGCAGGCTGAAAATAGAGGTGCTGTCGGAAGAGATGGTCATTTTACATTCTCCTTTTTTTGTAAATCACAGAAAAGACCGCTGCCCGAAGGAGAGCAACGGTCTTTTAAAATTAGTCGCTTACAAATGGCAGCAATGCCAGATGCCGGGCGCGTTTAATCGCTACGGTCAGCTCGCGCTGATGCCGTGTGCAGGTGCCGGTAACGCGGCGGGGCAGGATCTTGGCCCGCTCAGAGATATATTTGCGCAGTTTTGCTACGTCTTTGTAATCGATTTCAGTATGCTGCTTGTCTACGCAAAAGCTGCAAACCTTTCTTCTGCCTTTTTTAAACGGACGCTGCGGACGCTCGGGGCGCTCCGGCCGTTCGGCTTTTTCGGTCTTAGGCGCAGCAGCCTGCTGTGCGGGCGCGGCAGCCTGTTCCGTTTCAACCTTAACAGTGTTGTTCTCAACGTTTTCCATTTACGGCTTCCTCCTTTTGGAATGCTGGATCAGAAGGGCAGATCGTCATCGCCCATCGAAATCTCTTCAAAGTCGCCGACGTCAGCGTTAGAATAGGACGCAGGCGGCTCGTTACGGATCGGAGCAGAACCGCTGCCGCTTTCTGCTTTGGAACCACAGAAATTGGCGTTGTCTGCTACGACCTCGTATACGGTGCGTTTATTGCCGTCTTTATCGGTGTAAGAACGCTGCTGCAGACTGCCGTTGATTGCAATCATCTGCCCCTTTCGGAAATATTTGCAAATGAATTCCGCCGTAAAGCGCCATGCAACCACGTTGATAAAATCGGTTTCCCGGTTGCCGTCTTTAGCAAAATTGCGGTCAACCGCAACTGAAAAGCTGGTAACAGAGATACCGCTGTTGGTAGTTTTCAATTCAGGATCGGCTGTCAGCCGACCCATGATTACAACGATATTCAGCATCAAAAGCACCTCTCTTTAATCATCTTAATCTTTTTTTACAGTCAGATACCGGAGCACGCCGTCTGTGATATTTAATACACGGGACAGCTCGGCGACAAAGTCCGGCTCGCTTTTATGGTTGATTACCACATAATAGCCTTCTGTCTCGTAGTTGATCGCATAAGCCAGCCGGCGTTTGCCCCAATCATCCACTTTTTCGACAGTGCCGTTTTTGGCGATCAGCTCCTGGAATTTGTCGCGCAGGGCTGTCGCCGCCTCGTCTCCGTTTTTCACTGAAAACACAAAGACGGTTTCATAAGCGTTCGCCACTCTCTACACCTCCTTTTGGACATATGGCTCTTTACAGAGCAAGGGTTCTGTTTTATAATATACAACAGAAATAAACCGCATGCTGCGGCAATTTAAAAGTATACACGATCTTTTATATATTGTCAAGGCCGAATCGCTTTTTATCCGGAATATATACAAATTTGGCGTTATTTAATGTATAAAGCGTATATTTTTGAAAAAATGCTTGACTTTGATATAGCAGATATGGTATATTGTTTATACCTCTAAACGGGTCTTTTTTTTTGCGCCTGAAAAGACAGGTTGAGGGAGGCAAAATTTTTCCAAAAAAACTGGAGGTGCCGTCATGAGAGTAAAGATCACTTTGGCCTGTACCGAGTGTAAACAGCGCAATTATGATACGGTCAAAAACAAAAAGAATGACCCCGACAGGCTTGAGATGAACAAGTATTGCAGATTTTGCAAAAAGCACACTCTGCATAAAGAGACAAAGTAAGGGGGCGCGGAAATGAAAGCAGCATCGATGTTCTTTAAAATTCTGAACTGCGTCGCAGCAATCGTAACGTTGACCCTGTTTTTCTTTAGCTTTGTATCGGTTGTAACGTCGGATGGCGCGTTTACGCTTACCGGCTTTCAGCTTGCTTTTGGTTCGGAGCAGACCTTGAACGGCGAGCAAATCAGTCTCTGGAAAAGCGCGTGGTATATGTTCGCGTTTATCCTGTCGGCTTTGAGTTTGCTGTTTTCGGCGTTGAGCTTTAAAATCAGGGGCGCACGGTATGCGTCGTTGGTAACCAGTTTGGCAACGGCGATCAACCTGACGGTTTTGTTCTGCGCGGGTTCCGTTACAAGGTTTGTAGACATCCGCCCGCTGGAAACTGTTACATCTGTTAGCAGGGAGCTGTTTTTCCTGCCGGCGCTGTTGGTGGCAGTTGGCGCTTTTGTGTTGTCGGTGGTATCCCTGTTGGTATCTGATTATGCAGAGGTTTTGGATTCGAATGGCGCAAAGCTTCCGATCCTTCGCAGAATTTTGAACTTTTTCAAAGACTATAAGAGTGAAATCACCAAAATTGTATGGCCGTCCCGCAAAACTGTGATCAGAAATACTGTTGTAGTGCTGGTGATGTGCGCGGTAGTCGGCGTCTATATCTGGCTGCTGGATCTCGGCCTTGCAAAGCTGTTGGGGCTGATCCTCGGAATAGAAGGGATGTAGCTTTTATGGCAGAGGCCAAATGGTATGTAATACACACCTATTCGGGATATGAAAACAAGGTTGCGGATAATCTGATGACCATCGCGGAAAACCGCAACATGCAGGATCTGATTCTGGAGGTCAAGATTCCTACAGAGAAGGTCACCGAGATCAAGGACGATAAAAAGCGGGAAGTGGAGCGCAAGATCTTTCCCGGCTATGTGCTGGTGAAAATGATTGTGACCGATGATTCCTGGTTTATTGTCCGGAATGTGCGCGGTGTGACCGGGTTTGTAGGAGCTTCTTCTACTGCGCCGGTGCCGCTTTCGGATCAGGAAGTGGCTGCATTGGGTGTAGAAAAGCATGAAACCGTGGTGCAGTATGCCGTGGGTGACAACGTTAAAATTGTCAACGGGCCGTTGGAGGGCTTTGTCGGCATCGTGGACAGCATTGATCCGGAGAAAAACAGTATTCGGGTCACCATTTCCATGTTCGGCCGGGAGACTCCGGTAGATCTGGAGTTGTCACAGGTCGCGGCAGTAGATTGATGCATAATCTGCGGGTTAACCGCATATTAGAAGAGGGCGTTAGCCCTGTGGGAGGAACGGTTGAGCTGTTCCGCCGTAACCACAATTTTTGGAGGTGCAAACTATGGCTCAGAAAGTTACCGGCTATATCAAGCTTCAGATTCCTGCCGGAAAGGCCACGCCTGCGCCGCCGGTCGGACCGGCTCTCGGTCAGCACGGCGTCAATATTATGGCTTTTACAAAGGAATTCAACGAGCGTACCAAGAACGATGCAGGTCTGATTATTCCGGTGGTTATCACCGTATATGCCGACCGTTCGTTCACATTTGTAACCAAGACCCCGCCGGCCGCGGTGCTGATTAAAAAAGCGTGCGGCATTGAGAAGGCGTCGGGTGTTCCGAACAAGAACAAGGTTGCTAAGATTACCGGAGAGCAGGTCAGAAAAATCGCCGAGCAGAAAATGCCTGATCTGAATGCGGCCACGATCGAGAGCGCTATGTCGATGATCGCTGGTACCGCGCGCAGCATGGGCATCGAAGTGGTCGATTGATTGTTCCCGGGTGGGAGGAAAATTCCGTATCACCACTCAACAGGGAGGTAAATGAAATTGAAACACGGTAAAAAGTATGTAGAGAGCGCAAAGCTCATCGAGAGAAATAAGCTGTATGATCCCAGTGAAGCCGTTGCGCTGGCGGTAAAATCCAAAACCGCAAAATTTGATGAAACTATTGAAGTGCATGTGCGTCTGGGTGTAGATTCCAGACATGCGGAGCAGCAGGTGCGCGGTGCGGTGGTTCTGCCCAACGGAACCGGTAAAAAGGTGCGCGTGATGGTGTTCGCCAAAGGGGATAACGCCAAGGCTGCACAGGCCGCCGGCGCCGAATATGTTGGCGCGGAGGATTATGTGGCCAAAATTCAGAACGAAGGTTTTATGGATTTTGATGTTGTAATCGCGACCCCGGATATGATGGGCATGATTGGCCGTCTGGGTAAGGTTTTAGGGCCTCGCGGCCTGATGCCCAGCCCGAAAGCCGGCACTGTAACGCCGGACGTTGCCAAGGCTGTGGAAGAGGCGAAAGCAGGTAAGATTGAATATCGTTTGGATAAAACCAACATTATTCACTGCCCGATTGGTAAGGTTTCCTTTGGTGAACAGAAGGTACAGGAAAACTTCGATGCGCTGTTGTCTGCGATCATCAAGGCCAAACCGGCCAGCGCAAAGGGTCAGTATATCCGCTCCTGTGTGCTGGCAACCACGATGGGCCCCGGCGTTCGGGTCAATCCCAGCAAATTGGGCTGATTTTTTCTGAAGAACGACAGTTTTTCAGCATTGGTTATTGACAATTTTATAATTGTATGTTATTCTTATGGAGCTGTCCGTTCTAAAGACAGCAGGTGCATGAGATATGTTTAAAGGTCGTCAGACCGCCTGCCGAGGAAAGGTGCGCAAAAAGAAGACATGGATTGTCTGTTTTGTGTATTCGCCCTTTTCTCGCGTTTGTGAGAAAAGGGTTTTTCACTTCTATCAAAATTGTTGGAAAGTGAATTCGGTAACTGAAGAACATTGGAGGTGAATGAATGTGCCAAGTGCAGCAGTTTTAGAGCAGAAAAAACAGGTTGTTGCAGGTCTGTCTGAAAAGTTGAAAAATTCCTGCGTCGGTATTGTAGTAGACTATAAGGGCATCAATGTAGCAGATGATACCGCGTTGCGAAAAGCGCTGCGTGAAGCAGGCGTCCATTACACGGTTGTAAAGAACACATTGCTGAAGTTTGCGGCGGATGACGCTGGTCTGCAGGGGCTGGACGATGTTTTGGAAGGTACGACCGCCGTTGCAGTCAGCGAGAGTGATTATGTTGCCGGTGCGAAGATCCTTTGTGGATTTGCAAAAGATCATGAATTTTTCAAGATCAAAAAGGGCTTTATTGACGGCAAGGTGATTGATGCATCGGGGATCGAAGATCTGGCGAAACTGCCCTCGAAAGAGGTGCTGGTGGCCAAAGCGCTGGGCGGCTTGAATGCGCCGATCAGTGGTTTTGTTGGCGTGCTGAACGCCAATCTGCGCGGTTTGGTCTGTGCGCTCAACGCGATTGCGGAAAAACAGGGTGCGTGATCATTGCGCTTATTGATGTGTATCTGAAACAAATTTTAAATTGATTATTTTGGAGGTAAAAGAATATGGCATCCGAGAAAGTTGTAAATCTGATTGAAGAAGTAAAAGCTCTGACTGTTTTAGAGCTGTCTGAGTTGGTAAAGGCATTGGAAGAAGAATTTGGTGTATCCGCTGCTGCTCCGGTAGCAGTTGCTGCTGCTCCGGCGGCGGGTGGAGACGCGGGCGCTGCTGCGGCTGAGAAGACTGAGTTTGATGTTGTTCTGGCAAACGTCGGCGCTGAAAAGATCAAGGTTATCAAGGCTGTTCGTGAGATCACCGGTTTAGGGCTGGCTGATGCGAAGGCTGTTGTTGATG
>CALWVC010000074.1 GCA_944384865.1 uncultured Clostridia bacterium | reverse complement strand
TCCCTGGGCGTCGGTGCGGCTGGCGCCAAGCCTGTGTTTTTGCTCATACATTCTGTAGATCCCTCTGTTCCTTGTGCCTTAACAACCATGTTTTGCAGCATATGGGAAATTACGGTGAATCCGCCGGGTTGATCAACATTTACAACGTATTAATGCCGACGTTTTTCCATTCGTCGCCCAGAATATCCTTGATGATGGGCAGATAGCCGATCTGCTGCTCGTTAAACTCCGGATACAGCAGGCAGCCCGGATATCGATTGCCCTCAATTAACTGCGGGCCGTCTTCGGTGACGGTTACATCCCAACCTACATACCGGATTTGGGGCACAACATTGCAGGCTTCGTCCACCATTTTCAGACATTCGTCAAATTTGGGGATAAATCGGCCGGTAATCTGTGCGCCGGTATAAGGATGATGCGTATAGGTTTTATTTTCTCCGTCTACGGCGACGGTGTAAATTTCACCGGTTTTTTCATTGATTTGCGCGCTCATACCGCCGTTATCGAAATTATCGACGCACATGCCGTTGTGCCCCATGCGGATCGCAACGAAAATAATGTGATTCACACCGTCTTTTTTAATCATTAAAAACCGAATTGTATTGACCGAGCCGGGATAAATCTCATTGATTGCAGGATGTTGGTGAATACCTTCTTCAATCAACCCGAAATCTCCGGATTTGATATGTTCATAAACGCTTTGCAGATTATCGATTTCTGCGGTCACATATTTCTCCACGCCTTTGCCACAGGTGTCCTTATCCGGCTTGGCTACAAAATAATCGTGCCGCTGGCAGAACGCTTGAAAGGTTTCAAAATCCAGATCTGAAACCGGCAGCCATTCTCGGTGAATAAATTTGGAGAAGGTTTGGTTGAATAAGATTTTAGAGTCAAAATATTGGTTGTAAGCCGGATTGTTCAGTGCTCGGACCAACTTGTTGTTATTGACTCTGGAATAATAGGTTTTCCGCAATTTTCTGGGAATTTTATAAAATTTGAATACCCAGTATTCCACATAGCCGGTGCCGTATTTCAGACCGCACCAGATAATATCCAACAAGATGAAAACCCACCATTTGTTTGACGCCTGCGCCGATTTTTTAGCCGTTTCAATCAGCGCTTTTTTGTCCATATTTTTAATGGCGTTCATTAAAAATCCCATTTTTAAAATCCCCAACATTCCAATAATTTTATCCATTATAGCAAACTGCACAAGAATTGTAAAGCGTTTTTGTAACATTATTACGTTTCAATATGCAGGCAGATTGTCATTGACAGATTCGCTTTTGTGTGGTAAAATTTTATTGAATTAAAGCGTGACAATGTTTAACGCGCATGACGAACAGGCAGGGATTTAAAATGACTGATAAGATCAGAGATAAAGCTACGGATGAAATGTTTAAGGCGATTCTGACGCTGAAAAATGTGGATGAATGCTATTTGTTTTTTGAAGACCTGTGCACCGTGAAAGAGATCAAATCCATCTCTCAGCGGTTCGCGGTAGCGAAAATGCTCAGTGAAAAGCGGGTATACAGCGAAATTGTAGAAAAAACCGGCGCGAGCACAGCTACGATCAGCCGGGTCAACCGTTCTTTGGCATATGGAAACGACGGCTATGCGATGGTGTTCGACCGGATGGAGCAAGAACGCTGAAAATGGCTTATCAGGATTTTGCGGCCGTCTATGACCGGATGATGGCAGACGTGGATTATGCCGGGCTGTGTGACAGAATGCTGACGCTTTTACAGCGTCGGGGGCATACTCCCAGACTGGTATTGGACGCTGCCTGTGGAACCGGCAGCTTTACAAAACAGCTGGCTGATCATGGGTTGGATGTGATCGGCGTAGACTGTTCTGAAGAGATGCTCAATGCCGCTCGAACTAAACTGGAAGGGCGGTCGGTGTTGCTGTTGTGTCAGGATCTGTGCCGGTTGGACCTGTATGGCACGGTGGACACTGTGTTCTGTACGCTGGACGGTTTAAATCATCTGACAGACAAGCGTGCGCTGAAAACGGCGCTCAGGCGGATTGCGCTGTTTTTGGAACCGGGCGGTTTTTTTGTTTTTGATGTAAATACCCTTTATAAACATCAGCATATATTGGGCAACAATACGTTTGTAATGGAAGAGGACGGGCTGTTCGCCGTGTGGCAGAACGGACCGGGGCCGGCCGGGATCGTGCAGATCGATCTGGAGATTTTTGTGGCGGAAGGCGAGCGGTATACCCGGTTACGTGAGAGCTTTCCGGAGCGGGCGTACAGCAGCGCCGAATGGCGGCAAATGTTGCAGGCCACAGGGTTTGCGCTGTTGGGGCGGTATGATTTTGACACGTTGGGCCCGGTGCGGAAAACCGGTGAGAAAATGATCTGTGTCGCCCGGCGGGTATAACAGCAGAAAGGAAGTCTATTATAAATGGGACAGCTGGTTCGGTGTATTACCTCTGACGGCCTGGTGGCCGCGAGTGCGATCAATTCTACAGATATTGCGGCGCGGGCGGAACAGATTCATAAAACTTCGGCGGTGGTAACGGCGGCGTTGGGGCGGCTTCTGACGGCCGCGTCATTGATGGGCAGCGCGCTCAAAGGCGCCGATCAAACGATGACTTTGCGGGTAAAGGGCGATGGCCCCATCAGGCATTTGATTGCCGTCAGCGACGCGCAGGGAAATGTCCGGGGTTATCCGGGTAATCCGGTGGTGGAGCTGCCGCTGAACAGCCACGGAAAGCTGGATGTGGGCGGCGCGGTCGGCAAAGGGACGCTGACGGTTTGCAAAGATCTGGGTTTGAAAGAACCCTACAATGGCATGACCGAGTTGGTATCCGGGGAAATCGCTGAAGATATTGCGGCTTATTACGGTATCAGCGAGCAGATTCCGACGGTGTGCGCGTTGGGCGTTTTGGTCAATCCGGATCTGACGGTGCGGGCTGCGGGCGGTTATCTGATCCAGTTGCTCCCGGCGGCGGGGGACGATACCATTGATAGGCTGGAACAGGCGCTGGAAGGCGTTCCGGCGGTTACACAGATGCTGGAGGAGGGCATGAACCCCGGACAGATTCTGCGCCGGGCGATGCGTGGGTTTGAGCTGGAGGTTTTGGAAACAACAGAGCCGGGGTATCGCTGTAATTGTGATCAGCAGCGGGTGCTGCGCGCTCTGAAAAGTATCGGCCCGGAGCAGCTGCGGCAGCTGGCGGCGCAGCAGCCGCAGACCGAGGTGGAATGCCAGTTCTGCGATCGGAAATATGTGTTTTCCGATTGGGAACTGCTGCAAATCAGTAAGGAATGTGAATCTACACAATAAAATACATTGTGTCTGACGACGGGTGGAATGCATATAATAGGGTATCCGACGGCGTTGACACTTTGTCCGGCGGGCGGCGATGTCCGTAGCTTTGCGTTTTTGCATTGATTGCGTGCCGATGGTGAAATGTATATTCTCAACAGGTTCAGGGACGTTGCTGGTTTCTAATGAAAATTTTATACCGGCGTTTATAAAAAAATTTGAAATTAAGTGTTGACATACGGCGTAATTTATAATATAATAACATTCGTCGCTTGAAACGGCAGACGAATGGGAGCATAGCTCAGCTGGGAGAGCATCTGCCTTACAAGCAGAGGGTCACAGGTTCGAGCCCTGTTGTTCCCACCACATACGGCTCGGTAGTTCAGCTGGTTAGAACGCTAGCCTGTCACGCTAGAGGTCGAGGGTTCGAGTCCCTTCCGAGTCGCCAATTTGCCTCTGTAGCTCAGTCGGTAGAGCAGGGGACTGAAAATCCCCGTGTCGATGGTTCGATTCCGTCCGGAGGCACCAGGAACGTGCGGATTTAGCTCATCTGGTAGAGCGCCACCTTGCCAAGGTGGAGGTAGCGAGTTCGAGTCTCGTAATCCGCTCCAAAATAAAAGGACGCAAAAAGAAATTTTTCCTTTGCGTCCTTTTTCAACAATATGGTGCCATAGCCAAGTGGTAAGGCCAAGGTCTGCAAAACCTTTATTCCCCGGTTCAAATCCGGGTGGCACCTCCACATCGTCGCGGACTTGATATCGTTCGCGACGATTTTTTATGTTTCAAACGATTGATCCTGCCAATGCCGCTTGATTGTATTTTGCTCAAAGGTTGCACTTGTGTATGGTCCCGCAAATGCGGATATCGTGTCGCTGCGTTGCCGCTCGCCCTTTTTGGGACGCTCATGGTCGGATAGGACAGGCAATCATTTTTGATGTTTTTTGGTTATCAGGGCAAAAAGATGTTTATAAAAAATCCCGCAACAGGCGGGATTTTTACGTTTATGGTAGTTTTTTAAAAACCAGAGTGGTTGACGTTTTGGTTTTTGGCGCTGCTACTTTACAGAATATAATCGGTAATGCAATCATACCAGTGCACATAAGTTTTACCGTTTATCGTCAAACGTTCGTTGTTTGGCAATTGTTCGCTCCACGTTTTTTGATAGCGGTCAAAGGCCCAATCGTCACGGTTGAAGCGTCTCCAGAGAATCGTGCGGCCGTTTTGGTCCAGATATTGTTCGCTGACAATTCCCGGATTATAGGTTTCGATATCCATCACACAGACGGTATCATATGTTTGATTGTTGATTGTTACATCACAACGCCCGACAATATCAAGCAAAAACGGCTTGTCAACGCTTTTTATCTGCTGCCCGGTTCGCAAAATTTCACCCTTCCTTTTCAAATTGGTTTCATTTCCGCAGTTATGTTCTCCAAAGCCCCAGTTTGGCATAAAAGCGTCTCCATCAAGAAATGTAACATATTTTTTTATGCCGTTTTCGGTTTGCATTTCTGCCAGATAACGACAGTGGGTATCGGTCAGCTGCGCTACAAATGTGCGATCAACAATTTCGCTTTTTTTAGTATAATCCGATTCTCTTGCAGTCAGTTCCACACCTTCGATTCCATGGATTTCGGCGCGGCCTGTTACCCGCATATCGTAGATGCGATCACATTTTCGGGAGGGAAGATCATAAATTCCCCAGGTTAATTTCTCGCCGCATTTTGGAATCAGAAACCATCCCATCAATTCCTCCCATTTGACTGCGAAAGGCTGTTTGTCAGATGGCTTGATGCTGTATACAGGCAAATATTCAGGCAATTTATTCATAATCATTTCTCCTTTGCGTGCAGGTGAATATGGATATTTGTCTTTAAAGCGCTGTTTGGCGTTATGCAAGCGGCTTTTGACCGTGCCAATTGGAATCTGCAGCCGGTTTGCAATTTCCGATTGCGGCAGCGAGCGAAAATAATATAAATATAAAATCTGCCGGTCCCGGCTGTCAAGCAGATCAAGCGTTTCACAAACGGTTGATGTTTCTGCGACACCCTGTCTACCATAGGACAGAACTTTTTCGGATATAGCGTCCAACGGAATTTCAAGCATTTTAGCCTGCTTTCTGAAGTAATCGTTGCATTTGTTGCGTGCAATGCTGATGATCCATGCTTTGAAAGCGGATTGATCTTTTAACATGCTGAAATTTTGATATGCCGTCAAGCAGATGTCCTGAAAAAGATCCTCTGCCTCCGTGGTTGACGGCAGACGGAAATATACAAACCGTTCGACTGCACTTTTGTGCGCCTGCAGAAGCGCTTCAAACGGTTCCATAGCTTCACCTCCTTTTTATGATGAAAACCGGTTTTCACTTTTATAGACGGAATTTCAGACAAAAAGGTTCACAATGTTTTTCTATATGGATCCAATTCGCAGATCAAAAACCGTTCTATTGCCTGGTTTAACGGTTAGTATTCGTTGCAACTTGTTTCAATCTATGGTATAATTCAAAATCATTGAAAGGCGTTTTTGCAGTCTGTGGTTTGTCCGGAATATGAAGAGCCTTGCTGAATCGCGTATTGTTATGGGAGAGTGCCGCTTGCGGACAGGAGGAGAACATACCTTGATATGGATATTTTAAATTTTGGTTCACTGAATCTGGATCTGGTTTATGCAGTAGATCATTTTGTACGGGCGGGGGAGACGCTTTCTTCTGACAGCCTCACTTATTTTTGCGGTGGCAAAGGGCTGAATCAGTCTCTGGCGCTGGCCCGGGCCGGACTGACGGTCAGCCATGCAGGCTGTATCGGGGCAGACGGCAAGAGGCTGACCGCGCTGTTGCGGCAGGCGGGCGTAGATACAGCGTTTGTTCAGACTGTGTCGCAGCCTACCGGTCATGCGATCATCCAGGTAGATCGAACCGGCCAGAACTGTATTTTATTGTTTGGCGGCGCCAACCGGAGCATAGACGAGGATTGGGCGCGGCAGGTTATTTGTGATTCAGACGGCGGCTGGCTGTTGCTGCAAAACGAGATTAACGGATTGCAACCGATGATCGAGACCGCTCACGACAGGAACATGCGTATAGCGTTTAATCCTTCGCCGGTCACGCCGGAGCTTCGCAGTCTGCCGTTGCAGTTGATCGATTGCTTTTTAGTCAATGAAATCGAAGGCGAGGCTCTGACCGGGAAGTCTCAACCCGAAGCAATTCTGAATGCTTTTCAAATGTTGTATCCGGCGGCTGCGGTTGTGCTGACCTGCGGAAGCGGCGGCGCGTATTTTGCCGATGCGCAGACCAGGGTATACCAGCCGGCTTTTGAGACGCGGGTGGTGGATACCACCGGAGCCGGAGATACCTTTACCGGTTATTTTCTGGCGGGGTATAGCAGAGGCGTTTCACCGGCGGTCTGTATGCGTACTGCGGCGATGGCGGCGTCCATCGCCGTTTCCAGCCCCGGCGCAGGAGATTCGATCCCCCGGCAGGAGCGGGTCGAGCAGGCGCTGCGTGCGATGGGACACAGCGCGGTATGAGCATTCAAACCAGGCTGTTTCAGTATATGAAGCTAAAATAGCGGGGTGTTGAACATGAACCGCTTATGTGTACAGCCGGCTGGGTGTGCCGTTGAAAGTGGATTTGATCCGGTTGTGGCCGGCCAGATACCAGCAGACGGCGTGGCTTGATCCCCAAAGCGTAGAAAACAGCCGTTTGATGTGTGCCCTTCTGACAAATGCCGTACGCTGCCCCTGCCGTCTTAGGAAAAAGGATGTAACCACGTGTCGAATGGCAGTGTTTTGCGTTGATTGCGGCGGTACGTTTTGAATGTGTTGCGGTTCGTTTGGAAAAAACAGAGTATGGGCTATTTGCGACTGGTGATGAAAAGCTTAGAAACGATGTAAAACCGGCTGGAGATATAGGTTATGCCGTTTATTATTTACAGCGGTAGATAAAT
>CALWVC010000073.1 GCA_944384865.1 uncultured Clostridia bacterium | reverse complement strand
TGTAAATACCGCAGTTAAACAGGCGACTGAAACTTCAGATGCTGAGATGGAGAAGATCACCGGCGGTTTGAATATCCCGGGGCTGATGTAAGGAAGATTTTATTATGGGTTATACTGTACCGCCGTTAGAAAATTTGATCGATAAGTTTGAAAGCCTGCCCAGCATCGGCAGAAAATCCGCCCAACGTATTGCATTTTATATTCTCAATATGGATATAGAGCAGGTGCGGGATTTTACGAAAACCATGTTGGACGCTAAAGAGCAGATCCACTATTGTTCCGTTTGTCAGACGCTGACCGATAGCGAGCGTTGTTCCATCTGCGCGAATCCAAATCGTGATCCAAAAGTGATCTGTGTCGTGGAAAGCGCGCAGGATGTGATGGCTTTTGAACGAACAAAAGAATATAACGGAACTTATCATGTATTACATGGTTTGATTTCACCCATCGACGGCATAACGCCGGATCAGCTGAAAATTAAAGAGTTGTTATTTCGGATCACAAACGAAGACGTACAGGAAGTGATCATGGCCACCAATCCAACGGTAGAGGGTGAAGCGACGGCTATGTATATTTCCAAGCTGCTCAAGCCCTTTGAGATTAAGGTTACCCGATTGGCCTATGGTATTCCCGTGGGAGGCAGTTTGGAATATGCAGACGAGGTTACGCTGATGCGAGCGCTTGAAGGACGAAGCGAAATTAAATAAAGAAACGATTACATGAAAGGAAACAGCGTGACATTCATGGAAAAAAAATCGACCAAAACAATCGCACAAAATAAAAAAGCATATCATGATTACTTTGTGCTGGATTCCTTTGAGGCAGGTATAGAGCTTTGTGGTACAGAAGTCAAAGCGCTGCGAACCGGAGGCGCCAACTTAAAAGACGCCTGGTGTCGAATTCAGGACGGCGAATTATTTGTCAACGGGATGCATATTTCCCCATATGAAAAAGGTAATATTTTTAACCGCGATCCTTACCGTGTACGGAAACTGTTGATGCATAAAAAAGAGATTGATCGCCTGTTTGGAAAAGTCAAGCAGGACAGCTTAACGCTTGTTCCCCTTTCGCTGTATTTTAAAGGCTCATTGGTGAAAGTACAGGTAGGTTTGTGCAAAGGCAAAAAGCTATATGACAAACGGGACGCCATGGCTGCCAGGGATTCCAAACGGGACATTGCGCGTGCGCTCAAGCAACGGAATCAGTAAATTTTGCAAATTAAAAGAATGTGCTTGTATTTTTATTTTAGTTGTTGTAAAATATAAATCCGCTTGTAAGCAAACTATATAAGGGGGCGTAAAGGCTTCGACGGGGATTGTGAACTATGATCAGCGAGTAGCGGGGCGGAACCGCTTTAAAATCCGCAACTTTATAAATTAAACAACAACAGACAAGTTGCTGTAGCAGCGTAATGCTGCTCGTTCCCTTCGGAATCACCGCGATCCGTTGTGGAGCGTCAAGAAGCGGTGAACGTGTAACCGAGAGCGCTTTGTATCGGTTCATGCATTAAAAAGCTACCATATCAAAAAGCCTGTTGACCGGCGTCTTGATGTGGGAATTTAAAAAGGTCAACTGCACTCGGAGAAAGTTATAGGGAACGGTTTTCGGACAGGGGTTCGACTCCCCTCGCCTCCACCAATCAGGTATTGGACGAACACTTACTTCTTTAGTGGCGGCTTTGCCGTGAAATGTTCAATCTGATACCAAAGCAGAAACCGCCGTCTTGGATTTGTTCCAAGGCGGCGGTTTGTTATGTATGGGGAAATTGGCATATTGGTACCTTTAAAAAATCTCCTGTAAAATGAAATCACACTAAAACACAGGAGGTTTTACCAATGAAAAGCTTATGAAAAATTAGGCGGTATATATCAAAGACGAGGTGATTATGAACTCCCTAACCTGCAATTACAATCGGGAGGAAACAGTTTATCAGTATATGGAAACGGCAACACTGGAATGATTTGAAGCAAAATCATCGTATCAGAGCTAACAATCTATTGATTACTGAAAAACTAAACAAGTATATTACCGATATTGATTAGACGTTGATTATCAGGCCGGGAAAATGTTTCAATTCCTTATAAAACCACTTTCCGAAAAGGAAAATGTTATGAAAAACATGAAATCTACCATTCCCATGGTGTGGATAAAGAAGATGAATAACATCTATAACAGAGCCACCGAGATCGTAAACAGCGAAGTGATTTTTGTATGAGATAGCAGAAATATTCCCTTTATCTTTCGAAAAAGAACCAAGTTTTGTGCTTCAAAATCTCGTTTGGTTTCAGAATAGATTGCGTTAGGAAGGTGAATATGCCTTTAATGTTTTTTATCGTAACATTCCTTGCAGCCTAAAACACAAGCCGCTTGCAGAAATGCAGGCAGCTTGATCATTTTTATTTGACAGTAATCCATTTTATCTTTTTATTATACTATTAATTTCATTTTGCAGATTAGCCAAAAAAACACCTGCGTGGGCGCCGTCCATCTGTGTATGATGAAATTGAAAAGAAAGTGTAAGGTAATATCTAACCCATTTCTTTTTGTATCTACCCCAAATGATGAAAGGGTTATTGAAAATGCCACTGTTCATGCCGACAGCTCCGTCAATGTCTGTGTCTATGATAGCCGATGTACCAATCACCATGCTATTATTCGACAGATCTCTGTCTTGACAATTTTCGGCAACCTGAGAGGTATATTTCAGATACTGCTCATTATACTTATCCAAATCTGCCTCATACAAAATGTCACAGGAGCTTACTTCGCCTTCTTTGTTTTTCACGATTGTATTGACTGCAATTGAATCATATTGAATCAACTTATCGCCAACAGGAAGTATGTAAAATTCTTTTACGTTCACGGCGGCTCTCCCAATGCAATAGTCAAGTGGCATATTGAATTTCATTTGTCTTTTTTTTGCTTATCTTTATGAGGTTAGTAACATCAAAAGTTTTAAAAAAAGTTACCATCGGATTAGGGGCTTTCATCCAAAGCGCATATGCCACTGCTCGTTTTGTATCTCTTGGATTTACTTCTTCTGTCATTATAACATCCATAAAATTCCATTTATAAAAAATCATATTCCAACAATATAACCAATAGTATTTTCCATTCTTATTATCGATTTGTTGCTGATGCTTGCGCTTGCCGTTTTGACCGCCAGTTTGTTTTTTGATAATCTTTTCGGCTGAAAGACAAAAAGAGCCCCTTTTTATAGTTCTGTATCTTTTCTAATTCTTCTTTCTCGGCACTCCGATCTCATTAAACACATCGGAAAAAATGGCGGCGAGATAACAAAGATCAAATTATCATAGGTTTCCTTGTTTTCGTTTTCAACCAGACAGGGCTGTTTTGTAAAATATCCTCAAGTTCTTCTTTCGATATGACATAAACCTGAATATCAAGACCAAATTGTTCTTTTATCATTTTTGCCGTCTACATAGTGGATGGTCTGAAAATTGTTCTGCACAAGCGGTTAAAACAAATAAAGATGTATCGGATAATATTGTCTCATGATTGACCTCCAGATATCATTTAAAGTTTTACATCATAAAGCTTTGTGTTATATTATAACAATTTATATCACAAATTACAGGATTCCTGTATTTTCAGTAACAGCGCTCTTCCCTGTCCGATGGTAATCCGGCACTGTTCCTCCGTAATTTCATTGCTGATGGCATATTGATAAGATGGCGTAACGGCTGCATTATTCAACGGATATTTTGCACCGCTGATCGTTACGCCGCCGAACGGACCGTCCACGCTCATCAATGAAAAGAAGCTGCAACAGCCCTTATTCAATAAAATCGGCGTTTGGTCCGCAATATACATTTCTCCGTAATCGTCGATCATCTTTGCCTTTACATGGTGGTCGTGCAGCATCAGCAATACACCGATATTGGCCAATGTATGATCCAAGCGCTGGCCGGTGAACCCGATTAATAAAAACTCTGAAAACCCTTTTTCAAGCATCAGTTTCGCTGCCGCGACCGTATCAGTATCATCCTTGACACAGGGCAGCCGTTCTATCGGAATGTCTGCGGGCAAATCGTTTAAATAAGAGTCAAAATCTCCGACTATATAATCAGGTTGCAGCCGCAATTGCTCCATATGATACAATCCGCCGTCACAGCAGACAAAAAAGTCATCTGTATACAGATGACTTTTAATCTTTTCATAATCCCGGATTTTTGCCGAAGCGATTAACACACATCTGCGCATGTTCATCAATTCCCTTCTCAGCGTTGTTTTTTGTCAAAAACCCAATCCGGTGTTTGGCTGGCCAGTTCATACATTTTTTTGTAACTTTCAAAACGCGAAGCTGCAATCTTCCCCTGATCTACCGCTTCTATAATTTTACATCCTTTTTCTTTGGTATGAGAACACGAGGTAAATTTACAGCCGGTCAGATATGGCGCAAACTCCCTGAAATAAAACTGCAGATTTTCACGGCGAATGGGTTGCTGCACTTCCTCCTCAAAAGAAGAAAAACCGGGTGTGTCTGCGATATATCCTTCGCCTACACGATAAAGCTGTACATGACGGGTCGTGTGTCTGCCGCGCCCCAGCTTTTTGCTGGTTTCGCCGGTTTGTAGACATAATTTAGGAAACAGCGCGTTCAGCAACGTAGATTTTCCAACACCGGAATTACCGGCAAAAGCACTGATTTTTCCGGTAAAGGCAACCCGCAGATCTTCCAGCCCCGATTTTTGTTGGGCACAGGTATAAAATACGGAGAACCCGGCTTTTTTATATAACTGTTCCAGCGCAGTGCCGTCTTTTAAATCTGTTTTACTGACAACCAACATCGGTTCGATTTCCGCAAGCTCTGCATAAGCGATGATTTTGTCGATTACAAAATAATTCGGCGGCGGATCAGTAGTTGAAACAACAATCAATAATTGATCCAGATTTGCAAGCGGTGGGCGAATCAGCTGATTTTTTCGCGGCAATACAGATATAATTGTGCCGGCATGCTCCGAAGTTTGGGTAATCTCTACCCGGTCGCCGGTCAACGGAACCAGACCTTCGTTTCGAAATACGCCCCGCGCTCTGCATGTATAGATTGCATCGCCGGTATCAACATCATAGAAGCCGGAGATAGTTTTAACAATCATGCCCTGCATATCTATTCGTTTTCTGTCGGATCCTCAGAAGGCTTTTGCGCATCGGTCTGAGCGGTATAAGTGGTTTCTTCCTCTGACAGACTGGATGCGGTTGTTCTGGGCGGCGATGTGATTGCATTTGGATCGCTGATATACAGCGTTACAACACTCCCTTTTTCAACGCTGCCTGCTGCCGGACTCTGCCCAACTACATAATCATAAGGATACTCGATATTATAGCGATATACGATGTTTACCGTCATTCCAAGGGCAACCAGATCTTTTTTTGCCGCATCCTTTTCCATCCCTGTATAATCGCGGATCTCCACGTATTCAACTTCCTTACCGCTGCTGACATATACTGTGATGGTATCGCCGGTTCGAACCGTGCTTCCGGCCGGCGGGATCGTCTGGATCACATATCCCTGCTGAACGTTTTCGTCCGCCACGTCTATTCTTGTTACTTTCAACTCCAGATCTTCAGTCAGCGCAGCGTTAACGGTTTTAAAATCGTCGCCGGTATAATCGTTGAGCGTCAGTGACTGACCGCCTAAACTGACCCACACCTGAATCTCGGACTTTTCTTTAATTGTCCGTCCGGCTTCCGGTGACTGTTTAAAAATCTCACCGATTTCATATTCCGCATTGTGTTCCTGCGTCAATTTGAAATTATATTTACTATACTCCGGATCATTGATAATGTCGTTATAATTTTTACCCACAAAATTTGGACAAATTAATGTTGTTCCGGAATTACTGAACAGATTCCAGACAATCACCAGAACAACTGCCATAACGACTAAAAATACCGCTGCGATTCCAGCTAAAATCGGTACAACAGGCGCCTTGGCGCGTTCCTCGGATACGTCTTCTGTATCCTCCGGTTCGTTATCCTCCTGCGCATCCGGCTTCTCAGCGATATATTTGTAATGAAAACGGATAGCCGGATCAGCAATCAATCGTTCAATATCCTGTAGCATCTCCCGGGCAGAAATAAAGCGATTGTGCGGCTCTTTCTGCATCGCTTTCAACGTGATTTCCTCCAGGCCATATGGGATATTCGGATTAATTTCTGTAGGACGTACCGGTTCGTTCTGCAACTGCATAATTGCAACGGATACTGCGCTGTCCGCCTGGAACGGTACTCTGCCAGTCGTCATTTCATAGAGCAAAACACCGACGGAATAAATATCTGCCTTTCCGTCTGTAAAGTCACCCCGGGCCTGCTCCGGGCTGATATAATGGACAGACCCGATCGCCTTATCGGTAATGGTTCGCTGCTCACTGCGGGAAAAACGCGCAATTCCAAAATCTGTAACTTTAATATTGCCGTTCGGCAACAGCATAATATTCTGCGGCTTGATATCGCGATGGATAATGCCTTTTTCATGCGCATGTTGTAACGCGCGCAAAATCTGTTCGGTAAAATGTACCGCTTCTTTCCATTCGATGACACCCTGCTGTTCAATATATTGCTTTAAAGTAATGCCGTTGATATATTCCATTACGATGTATTGCAGCACATCGCCAAAACTGACATCATACACTTTTACAATATTCGGATGCGACAACACCGCAATGGCTTTGGATTCGTTTTTAAACCGTCTTCTGAACTCGTCGTTAGCGAGGAATTCTTCTTTTAAAATTTTGATGGCTACGATACGGTCGTCAATATTGTCATAGGCTTTATAAACAACGGCCATGCCGCCGACGCCAATCAATTCTCTGATTTCGTACCGGCCGTCCAACCGCTTTCCGATAAATCTATCCATGAGCAAATCCTCCGCGTTTCATAGTACAAATATATCAATCGGCACGGGCGAGCACAACGGTAATGTTGTCTCCACCGCCGTTATTGTTTGCCTGTTCTACCAACTGGTCTGCACAATCGTAAAAATCAGAGATATTGCAGATCTGAAGAATTTCTTCGTTGGTCAGGTAATTGGTCAATCCGTCGGAACATATCAGAAATGTGTCTTCAGATGTGAATTCCAGCTCGTTATAATCGATTTCAATAGTATCATCCACCCCTAAAGCACGAGTAATTACATTGCGCTTTGGATGGGTCCTCGCCTCTTCCCGGGTTAATTGTCCGAGTTCCAGCATATGCTGCACAATGGAATGATCGGTGGTGATTTGTTCCATTT
>CALWVC010000072.1 GCA_944384865.1 uncultured Clostridia bacterium | reverse complement strand
GAAAAATCCACCAGTTCATTTCCCCGCAGACCTTTGGTAATCGCCGCCGCCTGATAAACTCTACAGCAGGCACTATGCGCTTTTTCCAAGATAGCGCGTAATATTTCCGGCGAATCTATCGCAGGATCTGTATTTGGCATTGCCACCAGCGCCGTTACGCCACCGGCCGCGGCGGCTCGACTCGCCGAATATACATCTTCCTTATACGTTTGACCCGGGTCCCGCAAATGCACATGCATATCTACCAAACCAGGTAACACATAAGCACCTTGACAGTCGATCACCCAATCAGCCTGTTGTTCCAATTTTGGGGCCACCGCAGCAACAGTCGAACCTTCTATCAGTAATCCACCCATAAAATCGACCCGGTTAACCGGGTCGACAACATGTGCATTGATCAATTTTACTGAACTCATCGTCCACACACCTTATATTCTGATCTGTTAAAAATAATAATAGGACGGTGCACATATTGATACAGCTGTGAGAATCGCAGAAATAACGCCGCAAACCAGCGAAACAATATTCCAAATTTTAGCAACTTCCATTTTATGATGGAACTCTTCCTGTGTTCTTGCGCTTTTAGCATTGACTGTATATACCAACGCTACGATCCCAAACGGTAAACAGCATAAAATCAACATCAAAATTGACCAAACTAACATACCGGTTGTATTTTGAGTTGCACCGTAAGGCGCCTGATAGTAAGGCGGCCACGACTGTTGATTACCAGTATAATACTGCTGTTCATTGGGTTGAAAGCCTGCCGTGGGCTGACCTTGCTGCTCCGGCTGACTTACCGCAGCACCACAATGTGGGCAAAAATTCGCCCCATTTTCAAATTCCATACCGCACTTCGTGCAAATCTGCATTTTATAATCCCCCTCAAAAAATGTTAAGGCGCCAGAAATAAAAATGGTTCCGCCGGAATATTTCTGCACACCGTAAAGACTATCACAACTGCCAAAGTCACAATTGTCCCTGCTTTGCCCACATGAAATATCGGAATATTCTTATTCCAGAAATATCGCAAATAAGCATACAGACAATAATATACTACAAAAGGCAGACACAACACACCAGGTAAATTATGCGAAAACGCCGCGCCAATCTGTAGATGCAACAAATCTTCCGCAGCCCGACCCATCCCACAGCCCGGGCAATACAGTCCTGTCAACTGATACGTAATACATGGTATCCTGCTTCCAAACAGATATAAAATAATAATACCACATAGCAACCCCACCGGAAGAAGCACTGCTATGATTCGCCTAACCCAAATGTATTTCAACACATTGCCCGCTCCTTATAATCTCACCTATATTATAGAGTAAAGCACCGGGCTTGTCAATTAAACATTAAAGCGGAACAGCACCACGTCGCCATCCTGCATAACATATTCCTTTCCTTCACTGCGCACCAATCCATGTTCTTTGGCCGCCGCCATAGAGCCCAGACGAATCAAATCCTCATAAGACACGACTTCGGCCCGGATAAATCCCCGTTCAAAATCGCTATGAATCACACCCGCCGCCTGCGGCGCTTTTGTCCCTTTTTTAATTGTCCAGGCTCGCACCTCGGGCTTACCTGCGGTCAGATAAGAAATCAGCCCCAGCAGCGCGTAGCATTCTGTAATCAAACGATCTAATCCGGACGCCTGCAGCCCAAGTTCTGATAAAAACAGCTTTTTTTCATCCGGCTCCAGCCCGGCAATCTGCGCCTCGAGTTCTGCGCAAATCGGCAACACACCCGCCTGTTCCGCCTTTGCAATCTGCTCTACAACCTGAAAATGCTTCTGATGATCGATTCCACCTGTAAAATCCTGCTCACTCATATTACAAGCATAAATCACCGGTTTCAGCGACAGCAATGCAATGCTGGATAATATGGAACTCTCTTCCTCATTGCACTCGATGGAACGCGCCGGTTGCCCGGATTCCAGATGTGTATACAGTCTGTCTAAAAAGTCCAACTCTGATTGTAAAGACTTGTCTCCTTTCAGCAACTTCGCCGTTTTATCCCGCCGCCGCTGCACCATCTCCAGATCGGATAAAATCAGCTCCAGATTGATCGTTTCAATGTCCCGCGCCGGGTCAATACTCCCGTCTACATGCACAATATCGCTGTTTTCAAAACATCTGACCACATGTACAATCGCATCTACTTCACGAATATGAGACAAAAACTTATTTCCCAGTCCCTCACCTTTTGAAGCGCCTCGAACCAACCCGGCAATATCTACAAACTCAATCATCGCCGGAGTAATTTTTTCCGGATGATACATCTGCGCCAGTCTTTCCAACCGCGGGTCCGGAACTGCAACCATTCCCACATTTGGTTCGATAGTACAAAATGGGTAATTCGCCGCCCCCGCGCCAGCATTCGTAATCGCGTTAAACAGCGTAGATTTTCCGACATTCGGCAGCCCCACAATGCCAAGTTTCATATCGTTCTTCATCCTTTAACCATAAATTTATCGGCCGCCGAGTTATAGCCAACCGTTTACAATCCAGCGTCTGTATACCGGCAACTCTATTTTGAATCATTATATCGCAGCACAGTACGCTTTGCAACCACAGGTTTTATATTTTTCAAAAGCAAATCACTTTTTAAAAGGCAGATCATTGCAATCATGATCCGCCAAGCTTTGAAATGTTGCCAGCCTTATTTTTGCGGCGCAACATTTTAAAAAAGTCAGATAAAATTTCAGCGCATTCCTGCTCCAGCACGCCGCCCGTAACCAGCGGCCGGTGATTATAAGGCAACTCGAACAGCCGCGTCACCGAATCCACCGAACCCGCTTTTGGGTCTTTTGCACCATATATAACGCGCCGGATCCGGGCGTTAATAATAGCACCCGCGCACATCGGACACGGCTCCAACGTCACATACAAGTCGCAATCAGACAGCCGCCATCCGCCCAGCTTACGGCACGCCGCGTAGATGGCCTCCAATTCTGCATGTGCCAGTGCGTCTTTACCGGTTTCACGGCGATTACGTCCTTCTCCCACAATAATACCGTCGCGCACAACGACGGCGCCCACCGGGACCTCTGCTTCAGCGAAGGCCTGCCGGGCCAGTTCCAACGCCCGACGCATAAACTGCTGTTCCATATCACGCCACCGTAAACTGCTGCAGCGCTTCGCTCAAAAACAGTAACACTGCAATAATCATGGTCGGCGATGTAAATACCCACAAAATTCGCTTTGACCGCGTCAAACACGACGGGACATCCCGCACAGTCTGAAACACACCGCCTTTTTGCATATTTACATAAGCTATAATCCCCAAAATAATCAAACCATAAAATAAAATCGCAAAAATAGAACTTGGCATAAACGCAGAAAACTCCGCCAGCAAATTATTGGCGAAATGCACAAACACCGCCGACCAGATCGAGCCGGTCATAACCGTAATCACGCCAGCCGCAATCCCAAAGAAAATCGTAAACGGAATCTGCACAAAATTTCCGTGCATCAGTGAAAATAGTACCGCCGAAAGGATAATGGCCGGCCAGTCGCCAAATTTACGCATCGCGCTTAATACAACGCCGCGAAACGCAAATTCTTCTAACAATGCCGGTGCCGCCGACACACAAAAAACCGAAATCAACATCTGCGGCAAAGCGCCAATCTCCTCACCCGTTCCATAAGATGGTTGATAGGGCTGCACATTAAAAAAGATTTCTGTAAAACTTGAAAAAATGTTTGTTGCAATGTTGCCGAGCAAAGAAACGCCGAGAGCAAATACAATACAAATCCAGGTTAAGTTAGCGGATACCACCGGGCGGTCAAACGACCGTTTCAACACAGTTCCGCAACGCAGCATTTTAGCTGCCAAAGCAAACAGCGGAATAAAAATAACAGTCGAAAATAAAACATTCACGATATTTCCCAAAATATAGTCGTTATAAATCGCCGACATCGCTTCCTGCAGATTGACACTGAAAGCAAAAGCATAAAAATAAACGCTTACATACGACAGCAGATAAGATAATACCGGGATCCCCAATACTGCGCTGCCCAACCAGACGCCGGTTTTAAAAATATCAGATTTTTCAATTCTCCGTGGATCTATATGTCCCTGCATCAATTTAAAAACACCCGCCAAATCATCATTCAGTTTTGTCAGACACAATAATAGAAAAATTTAAAATTATTATAGCATAGATTCTATGCAGATTTATTAACAAATCATAAATTCCTCTTTGGCCAAGGATTGCGATTCTGAGAAAAGAAAAAAACTTGCGCCGCTGGACCGATTCGCAAAAAGGAGGGCCAGTCTATCAGCGGCATGTTGATTTTAATAAAAATATAGGCAGACAGGCAAGCGTTGCAAAAGCCGAACATAAAATACAGCAAAGGAGTTGAACCACATGTTCATGTCGGCGATTTTAGAAATTTTTTCAAGCATTTTTTATTTTGCTCTGCATGTAGTTAATACAGGTGCATTTCCCCGGGCATTATCCAGAGACGAGGAAGCTTTTTATTTGGATAAGATGCAAAAGGAAGGCGATCTGGATGCCAAAAACAAGCTGATTGAGCACAATCTGCGCCTGGTAGCGCATGTCATCAAAAAATACTACGCAAACGGCTATGATCAAGACGATTTGATTTCTATCGGAACGATTGGATTGATCAAAGCTGTCAATACTTTTCGTGCCGATAAAAACATCAAACTGGCAACCTACGCCTCCAGATGTATAGAAAATGAAATTCTTATGTATTTTCGTAACGCAAAAAAGTCAGCGCAGGATGTTTCTATCAACGATCCGATCGAAACGGATCGGGACGGAAACGCGCTGACTTTAATCGACGTTATTGCCGATGAAATTGATATTCCCGAAAATATTGATACAAAAATCAATATAAAAAAGCTGAAAGGATATATGGAGGAATCACTGACGCCCCGCGAACGCATGATTATAGAATATCGCTATGGTCTAAACGGCAAACTGGAACTGACCCAACGGGAAATCGCTAAAAAGCTTCAGATTTCCAGATCTTACGTATCCAGAATTGAGAAAAAGGCGTTGTCTGTGCTATATCAACGCTTTTCTGCCAATGAAGAGTCTAAGAAAGCCTGATCTGCACTTCGACTTTTCCATAGCTCCAGATGGAATCATATCGGTCTGATTTCAGCGTCGCGTCAACGACCATCTCACCGGTAGAATTTGCAGTATTGGAAAGATCGTATTCCAGATATACATCTTCCGCCGCAAGACTGCTGATCACATCAGACGGACCGACTACAACCACAGATTTTCTGGAGGTCACAACCGATACCGTTTTACCCGCCGGCATATTCACCGCCTGAAAGATAGATACATCCAATGTTGTAGATGCAATACCCGAAGTATCGACCGTAACCGTAATCTGGTCAATATCATCTACAGACCGCACGCCGGACGGCAATTTTAAATCAAACTGAAACACATTGTTATCGGGCCCCAATTCCAGAAAATCGATGGGATCCAACTCAATTGAATCTAAAGTATCCATAACTTCCGTCGTCCCGATCAGATTGATCTCACTGATGCTGGAAGTGTATGGCAACGCATTCTGCTGATAATAAGCCGGCTGATTAGAAAAGTTTACATTGACCGGAACTGTTTTGGATCTGTTGATCGGAATTGTAACATTTACTTCGGTAAACGGCAGCGTAAGCGTTGCCATCTCCTCAGACGTCAGAAGCTCTCCGTCGGTTTTGAAAATGTTTAACTTTGACGTATAAGAGGTGGAGCTTCTCAGCGTTGCATTCACGTCCACTTCGGCAGAAACCGATCCGATGGTTTCTACTACGCTTTTCGGCCCGGTGATCTCGATGTTGGTTTCATTGGTGCTCAAAACCGGCGACCCTGCTATCAGTCCCTCCGCCGCTTTAACGCCATTTGCTCTGACGTCAATTTTAAAGGAACGGGTATAAATATAATCAAATTTAACCTTTACCGTTTCCGGTGTGACTCTTACAATATTAAAATCTGCATTGCTCTGGTTGGTTGCGGAAACATGCAGCTCATATTCTCCTGCCTTCGTAATGTCATTCAGCGCAACATTCAGCTTGATATCGGTTTCCTGAACTTCACTGATCACATACCATTTTCCCTCAACCTCAACATCAATTTTCTGTCCCTGTCCCTCCAAAATCTCCAGCCCTAGTTCCCCAACCGCTGTATTAGCCGTATCGATATTTAATGAAACTGGCACGGAAATACTTCGATTAGGGCTTACCGCGATCCAGATCGCAATAGACGCGACCAGTGCGATCACAAATACGACGCGGTTATCCTTGAAAAGATTGTTTAACGAAAATTTATTTTTTTTCATCAGGCTTTGCTCCTTTTCGTTTAAACAAATTTTTCAATTTCTGATAACTGCCAATATCCTGCTCCTCATCAAATAAAGACTGTTCCAAAAACACCTTGAGTGTTGCCATATTATAATTGCGCTGAATCATTCCGCCGGTGGCGACAGAAATGATGCCTGTTTCCTCTGAAACAACTACGACGATCGCATCCGATACCTCGCTGACACCGATCGCGGCACGGTGCCGGGTTCCCAGATTGCTGTCAATATCGTTGTTTTGCGTCAACGGCAAAATACAGCCGGCAGCGTAAAGCTTATCTTCACGAATCAGAAGCGCCCCATCGTGCAACGGCGCTTTGGGATAAAAAATATTACAGATCAGCTCTCTGGAAGCATCAGACTCAATCAGCGTGCCTGTCTCAGCGATTTCCCCCAGCATGGTACTGCGCTCGATCACAATTAGCGCGCCGATTTTCTCGCTTTGCATCGACTGACATGCTTTGCAGACGGCATTGATCATACCAGTAAGATCGACTTCTTCCCCGCGCTGCCGGTTTACCAGTTTACCAAACTTTGTGATACTGCCCCGGCCCATACGCTCCAACATACTGCGCAGCTCAGGCTGAAACAAAACCACAATCACCACAATGGCGTTTACATACACCATAGACATGATCCAAATTAACGCTTTCAGATTCAGCAACTGCGCCACCGCATAAGCTAGCAAAAACACCAGAATCCCTTTCATCAGCTGCTCCGCCCGGGTCTGCCGCATAAACTGGATCGCTTTATAAATGATAAACGTTACAATCAAAATATCTAAAATCTCTAAAATTGGATTGTCTACCGACGTCACCAGCACAACAACCTGATCCCAGAGATTTGTAAAAAAGTTCAGTATTGCAGACACGGTTTCACACTCCTGCACAGAAATTCGCTCTTTATTTTATTGTAACATATTTTCCTGCAGTTGCAATAGAGTTTTCAAAAAATTCACAATCT
>CALWVC010000071.1 GCA_944384865.1 uncultured Clostridia bacterium | reverse complement strand
ACCGGGATTCGCTCTACCTCGACAGTACACAGTGTTTTACGCCGGCTGCAAAACGCCGGTCTGATCGATAAAACCGGACAAAACGCCCGGGCGCTGCGGGTCTCCGGCGCAGAAAACCCGGTGTTGATTCCGCTGTATGCCGGTATCGACGCGTTTTGCAGCCAGACGGTGCAGCGCTATCTGCCGATATCCAAAAGCGGCGGGCAGTTTGCCGTCATCGTCCCCAATGGACTCAAAAACGCGGCCATACTGCCCGGCGATACCGTCTTTTTTACAGCTGACGGCCCGCCGGCCGACGGCGAGCCGGTTTTGGCTCGCTGTGAAACCCAGGTGGTATTCCGCCGGTATTATCAGGAGCCTTTCGGCGTGCGGCTGCAATCTGACGATGAATTTGTATTGCCGATTTATACGGCGCAGGCCACCGTTCTGGGCCGCGCTACGGCAATCTTCCGAACCCTTTAATCCTGCAGGCCGTCCAACACCCGCACCAATGCTTTGCCCAGCAGTTCGCCTGCATAAATCGCTTCTTCCAGCGTGTTCGCTTCACTGCCCATTTCTACTAAAATAGAGCCGTGATTTAAATCGTGGTTATATTTTTTGGATACGAAATACATGGATCTGGCCAACCCCGGATACATGGTTTCGCAAGCCTGCTGTACCCGGATGGCAAAGCGAAAATTCTGTTCCCAATCCGGATATTCGGTGACGCTGCCGGAATTACAGCCGGTCGCGATCATGATTTGCGCCGCATTTTTGCCGTCGATGGAAACCGTGGGCTTGAGCTTGGTACCGTCATCATAGGTTACGGCATCCCGATGAATGTCCAATACCACGTCGATAGACGGATATTTTGTGAGATAATTTTGAATCGTGGTGCGCGCCCGGGCATAGGAGCCGTTGTAAGCCTCCCGGTCATGCTGCGTGGTATCATGCACTGTTACAATGCCGGCGGCGTTCAGCTGCTTTGCAATTTCATCTCCCACCCGCACCACGTTTTTGCTGTTATCAGTGCTGCGGGTTTCCCAGCTTGCAGAATAGGTTTCGCTGACTTGGGGAAAATAGCATTCCGTAGCATGGGTATGCATAATCAAAACCTGCGGCTGCTTGTTTTTGATAATCTTGATATCCGGGCGAATCGCCAGCTGCTTGGCGGCGTCTACCGAAACGCCGGTTTTGTTGTTGATATGCAGATTGGGCGCGTTGGTGGCGCCGGTCAGGCCGACCTGTTGTGTCAAAATTTTACCTGCAGCGTCAGACGCCGCGGCCACTGCGGTATCACCGTCCGCCGCCGGCTGTGTCGTATCGGTTGCTGCCACGGTTGTATTTGGTTGCTCCGCCTGTGTTTGCGGCTGTATATCCACTTCAGTTTCAACCGGCGCTGCCGCTGTTTGTTTAAAGCCAAAAGACGGCAATGCAAAAAAGCCGGCAAGCCGGCCGCCTTTGTCCATCAAGCTCTGTAAAGCCGGTTCAAAAACGCTATGATGTAAGACCACCTGGCTGAACAACAACAGAAACAGCAGAGCACAGACTATTTTTTTCAATTTGCCGCTTTGCCTGTTCATCGCCCTGCTCCTTTGATCGTTCTGTTTTATACTTATGATCTGTAAAGAGGTGTTAGACCATGAAAAAAGCGTTGATCATTATCGACTGCCAACAGGATTTCATCAGCGGCGCGCTGGGCTTTCCCGAAGCCGGACAGATCGTGGCGCACATCGCAGACAAAGCCGCCCAGGGCGATTGGGCGGATATCTGGCTGACGCTGGATACCCATGGCGCCGCCTTCTATCCTTCCTCCAGAGAGGGCCGGCATCTGCCAATCGCACACTGCGTCAAAGGCACACCCGGGCATGCGCTGGATCCCCGGTTGCAGCCCTTTGCCGCGCCGGACCGCTGCATTGAAAAAAACACCTTTGGTTCAGACCGGCTGCTGCACGTGCTGCAAGACGGCAATTACGACGAAGTGCATCTTTGCGGGATCGTGACCGATATCTGTGTATTGTCCAACATGGTCATCGCAGCAACGGCGCTGCCGGACGCCCGGATTATAATAGATCGCCGCTGTGTCGGATCGCCCGACCAGAAGATGCAGCAAATGGCGCTGGAGCTGATGGAACATCTGCACGCAGAGATCATCTGACGCCGTTGAGTGCTATCATCGCCTTACCTGCAAAACGCGAACGCCGCCCGTCGGATCCGACCTGATTCCACACCTGTCGTATTGCAGGCCGCCCTGCGCCGGATGCGCCTGCAATACCGCAAATATTCCATCTGCCCCGTCATGACTAATAGGATTGAAAGGACCGATTACATATGTCAGATTCCGTTGAACTTCTTACATTAGAACAGATCCTTCCGCTGTTTCCCGCCAGAGATCCGCTGGCCAATAAAGGCAGCTACGGCCGGGCGTTGCTGCTGTGCGGCAGCTACGGCATGGCCGGCGCCGCCGCAATTGCCGCCGAGGGCTGTGTCAAAAGCGGCGTCGGGCTGTGCGAAGTGCTGTGCCCGGAATCCATTTACCCGATTCTCGCGCCTGTTGTCCGCGAAGCGGTATATACGCCGGTACACGCTTATGATCCCGATATTGTCTGCGACGCGCTGCGCCGGGCAGACGCCGTCGCGATGGGCTGCGGACTGGGCGCGACAGCACAGACCGCCGGGCTTTTACAACAGGTGCTGGAACAGTGCAACGTGCCGCTGGTCATCGACGCAGATGGTCTAAACTGCCTGTCCGCAAACATAGAATGGTTACAGCAGAGCAGCTGCCCGGTCATTTTAACGCCCCACCCGGGCGAAATGGCCCGTTTGTGCGGCTGTGATATTCCCACTGTCCAGCAACATCGGATTTCCGTTGCAACACAGCTTGCCACCTGCTATCATGTCACGGTGGTTCTCAAAGGGCACGACACGCTGATCGCCTGTCCAAACGGTGCGATATGGGTCAATCCCACCGGCAACCCCGGCATGGCCACCGGCGGCAGCGGCGACCTGCTGTGCGGCATGATCGCCGCATTTCTGGCGCAGGGGATGCCGCCAACAGACGCAGCAAAAGCGGGTGTATATCTGCACGGCCTGGCGGGCGATTTGTGCGCGGCCGAATATTCTCAGATCAGCACCACGCCCACCGGGATGCTACAGGTTCTGCCCCGGATCTTCCGGGAGATCGAAAACAACAACCAATGAACAGGAGGTCGGCTTTTGCGTATCAGGCTGTGTTATCTGGCGGCGGTCATCTGTCTGCTGCTCGCAGGATGTACAAATACGCAGCATGCCACCTATGCTTTTGATATTTCTAAAATTTGCGGCGAATTTTCGGCCTCTTATAACCAGCTTGAACTGAGAGGCGAAATTGCACTGACCGAACAGGACGTTTATACCATCAAAATCAGCAGCCCCGACGAGCTTTCGGGACTGCTGATTACCTTTGACGATCCGATCGCCATTTCCTATGGAACATTACAGCGCACATATGAAAAGCAACAGCTTGACGAAAACGGACTGATCCCGCTGTTTGCCGCAGCGGTACAGGACGCGTCCGCAGGCGGCGGACTGCTGAAACAAACCGACGACGGCTATACGCTGTCCGGCAGCGGCTATCGCTTCACGATGAATATACAATATCAGCCGCTGACGCTGGAGCTTACCGGCACTCTGGAGTGCCGGATGCGGTTTGACCGGTAACCCGGAGATAGTTCTGAAACTGCGCGTCCCATACGCCGGGCTGTTTTGGCAGATAACTTTTGAGCTGTATCGATTCGCGGATCATCTGCCGCGCCTGCGACAGGCCCTCGAGTTCGCCCAGCGCAATCAACTGCACGGCGATATTCCCCATCACTGTAGCCTCCGCCGGTCCGGCCAACACTGTGGCTCCCGTCGCATCAGCAGTCATCGAACATAACAGCGTATCCTTAATGCCGCCGCCCAGCATATGAATCGTTTCATATTCGACGCCGGTCAGTTGTTTTAAGCCGTTGAAGGTGTCTTTATATTTCATCGCCAGGCTTTCATAAATACAGCGTATCACCTCTCCCACACTCTGCGGAACAGGCTGCCCGGTTTTCTCACAATACTGCCGCACCCGGCCGGGCAGGTCGCCGGCGGTTTCAAAGACGGGATCGTCGCAGTCAATAAACGAACGGAACGCAGGCGCCTCCAGCGCGAGCCGTTCCAAATCGGCGAAGGAGTAATCCTGCCCCTCGCGTTTCCACTGGCGGCGGGATTCCTGAATCAGCCACAGACCCATAATATTGCGCAAAAACCGGATCGTGCGGTTATAACCGCCCTCATTGGTATAGTTATATGCTTCTGACGCCGGTGTAATCAGCGGTTGCGGCAGCTCGGTTCCAAACAGGCTCCAGGTTCCGCAGCTGATATATACAAAGTCCTCTTTGGCCGGCGCGCTGACCACCGCACTGGCGGTGTCATGGGTACAAACCGCAATGACCGGCACCGGCGGGCACCCCAGCTCATCACACAACTTGTCAGATAACAAACCGTACACCGTGCCGGGCTGCACGATCTGCGGCAACAACCGAATGGGAAGGCCCAGTTTTTGCAGAAGTTCTGTATCCCATTGCCCGGTCTGCGGGTTCAGCATATTGGTCGTGGATGCAAATGTCGCCTCCGCCCGTTTTACGCCGGTGAGAAAATACGCGAACAGATCCGGCACCGGCAGCAGCGTTTGCGCCTGTGCAAGCAGCTCCGGCCGATGCTGTTTGAGATAATACAACTGATACAGTGTGTTGATCCGCATATATTGAATCCCTGTTCTCCGGTACAGCTCGGCCCGGGGGACAAGTGCAAACACCTGTTCCGGAATGCCCTTTGTGCGCAAATCCCGGTAATGTACCGGATTCTGAAGCAAATCGCCGTGCTGATCCAAAAGCCCGAAGTCAACGCCCCAGGTATCAATGCCAATCGCGTCGATCGGCCCGTTCTGCAACGCCAGGGAAATACTTTGCTTGATCTCAAACCACAGACGCAGAATATCCCAATACATCGTACCGTTTAAAACAACCGGATCATTGGAAAAGCGGTGCAGCTCCACTGCCTGCAGCCGGCCGTTCTCCAAACTCCCCAACATTGCGCGCCCGCTGGATGCGCCGAAATCAAATGCCAATACCCGTTTATTTGCCATCAATATCTTTCCCCTCATAAGTAATAGGCCGCAACCTGCCGAATCAGATAATATGCGCTCCAAAATCACGTCATAGCTCCTGCTCCTGACAGGACCTTGAAATACAGGCAGATCATGATTCATTTTACGATTATTATATCATTCCGGTAACGCAATGTAAACGGAAAAATCCCAAAGCGGGATTTATTCTTGACAATTCCAAACACAAACCGTATAATAAAGATTACAGAAATTGATTTGCCGCTGTGGCGGAACTGGCAGACGCCCGGGACTTAAAATCCCGTGGGTAGTAATACCCGTACCGGTTCGATCCCGGTCAGCGGCACCAGACCGAGCCTGAACGCAATTCGCGTTCAGGCTTTTTCTTTTATTCGAAGTAAGACGCTCGCGCTGAAAACCGGGTATCTTTTTGGTAATATAAAGCCAAAAGCAACTTACAAAATTCATATGTCCGTATTGAACCGGCGGTGATCCGCCGGTTCAATCAAAACGAAAGACCGCCAACCGTTTTTTTGCAGTAACCGCGCAAATGATGGAAGTCCGGAGCGGACAATGTAAAAGCCTGCTCCCCGCATTGAGTTTGATTGTTTTAGGCTGGCGTGTATGCCTTATGTAAGGTTACTCTAAAATCAGTCTACGCCATGACCATCGTGTATATAACAAACTTTTCTATGAACAATATTGCCTTTTATTAAAAGCTTACGTTTGTAAGCTTTTTTGCGTTTAAGAATCTGTTATATGCCGAAAAAATGCTTCTGTCAATATAAATACAATCAGCTAAAAATACGCACGCTCATTTATATAGTGAATTTGTTTTTGAACCTCTTTCCATTGATTTTGATTAAGTTGATCGTTCATTGCATATCAAATTTTAACCTAAAAGAATGTGCACCAATTTCTTGCACCCCCACATTGACAACAAATTGTGTGCTCATACCGTTTCAAACGCTCAAATATATTTCTGATTTTATGATCACAGAATATCCGATTCTTTTCAATATGCGTTTGCGCAAAAAAATTTGCTGCAATTTGATCGAATTCTGCAAATAAACCGAAACCACCATCGTTTTGTCTCTTGAAATTGTATCTCACTAAAACCGACATGTCTTAAAAAGATTCGGTATTATTTGAGTGATAACCAAACCGCCAGATTAACCCCTGAAACGAGCAACTGCCGTTGTGCTCATCCCAGCGCTACATCCAGAACCATCATCAGCAAAAAGCCCGCCATCACGCCCAACGTGCCGCCATTGGAATGTATTCCCAGCCGGGCGGCCGGAATCAGTTCCTCTGCCACGACATACAGCATTGCGCCTGCTGCGAAAGCCAACAGCCACGGCATCAGCGGCTGGATGCTTCCGGCGATCAACACGACCAAAATCCCAAAGATTGGCTCAACGATTCCAGACATGCTGCCATAGAAAAAGGATTTTCCCGCAGACAGCCCTTCCTGCCGCAACGGCAAGGAAATCGCCGCACCCTCAGGAAAATTTTGAATACCGATTCCCAGCGCCAGCGCCATAGCCGCCGCAAGTGCCGACGCATTGCTATCATGCTGTGCCGCCAGCGCAAAGGACAAACCGACCGCCATCCCCTCCGGGATATTATGCAGCGTCACTGCAAACAGCAGTAACGTCGTACGTCTCCAGGTGGTTTCGACACCCTCGGCACGCGCAGCGCCAGGATGCAGGTGCGGCAACAAACCGTCCAGCAACATCAAAAACGCCACGCCCAGCACAAATCCGCCGGCTGCAGGAACCCAGCCGATCCACCCCGCCTGTTCCGCTTCCTCAATGGCAGGGATCAGCAGGCTCCAGACGCTGGCGGCGATCATGACTCCCGCTGCAAATCCCAACAAGATTTTCTGCAGCATGCCGCTAACCTTCTGTCTAAATAAAAACACCAGCGCCGCACCCAGTGTAGTCATCAAAAAAGTAAAACCGGTTCCACCGGCGGCCCACAATACCATTTGCATAGATCTGCCTCCTCATCTATAGTGTATACCAACCACAACTGTTTTTTCTATTTTATCAAAAACTCTTTTGATATTCTACTCTTTTTTGTTGAACCGGTTTTTTACCTGACTTTGTTTTGCTTACCCGAATATTTTGGCGCAGTTACAGTATGAATTCTCACTGTGCTCACAGAATATCCGGTTGTTCAGAAATTTGCATTCCCGCGTTTATTCCCTAAGTTCATATATCTCTCAAATATTATTGTTCTTTTTTAGA
>CALWVC010000070.1 GCA_944384865.1 uncultured Clostridia bacterium | reverse complement strand
CGCGTGCGCTTTTGCTTCAATAGACCCGCCGCAATGAACCGTATGATCCGCATACCGCTCATACAGCGCGGCCCGCTCCCGATACATGTCGTCCAGCGTATATCCATCCTTCAATAAAATACCCCTGGTTTTCAGATTGGAAATCCGTCTTTTCATTTCCTGTAAACTGATTTCCAGATAAATGATCTTACCAAGCCCCCGCAGATGCTGCATAGCCGCGTCAGAATATACCACGCTGCCGCCGGTGGCGATCACGCTGTTATCTGTCTTCAGTTCGCAAACATACCGCTGCTCACACGCTGCAAAATACGTGTTTCCCTTTGTATTGATAATCTGCTGCAGCTTCATTCCCTCATGCTGCTGGATGATCAGATCAGTATCTACAAATTTTTTGCAAAGCAGCTTGGCCGTCAGAATCCCACAGGTGCTTTTACCGCTGCCGGGCATTCCGATCAAAATCACATTATCCATGTTTATCACCGGTTTTATTATAGCGCATCTCCCCGCCGGTTGCAATAACAATCTCGCCGCGCCTATTCATCGGCCGTCAGTTGCCGCACATCTCGCACCAACGCCCCGTCCCGGATCTCCAAAACCCGCCGGCACTGCTGTGCAATTTCCATGTTGTGGGTTACAATTACAACTGTCAATCCCTGCCGGTTGAGCTGTTGCAGGACCTGCATGATTTCCCCGGAGGTTTTGCTGTCCAATGCGCCGGTAGGCTCATCGGCAAATAAATATTTGGGCTGCGTCACCAGCGCCCGGGCAATTGCGACGCGCTGCATCTGCCCACCTGAAAGCTGATTGACCCTCTTTTTTGCCAACGGCGCGATATGCAGCGTCTCCAGTGTCTGCATTACCCGCCGCTTTTTCTCCTTGCCGCCGCCTCTGGAGAAATATAGCGGTAGCAAAACATTTTCAAAAACCGTTTCGGTATCCAGCAATGCAAAATGCTGCAAAACGATAGATGTGACCGTATTCCGGACGCTGGCCAGCCTTCGGTCCCCCATTTTACTGATATTGAGCTGGTCCAGACGAACCGTTCCGGACGTTGCCCGGTCGATACCCGCTAAAATATGTAACAGCGTCGATTTTCCCGCCCCAGACGGTCCGGTCACTGCCACCAGTTCTCCATCTGCAATCGTTGCATTAAAATCCACCAGTGCCGTACACTGTGTCTGTCTGGACACAACATAAACCTTATGCAAATGTTCAATCGTAATCATATATTCTCCTCTTTGCTTACCGCAATGCTCACGCCGCCTGTCGGAACGTTTCCAGCGGCGCATGTTTTTTTAAAATAACCATGGGTATAACGGCAGTCGCCATAATCAAAATACACAGCGCAACAATGCTTATAATCGACAACCACTCAAAACGCGGAGCCAAACGCTGGGTAAACAGAAAATAAGAAGCCAGCCGGAACGGCAGTAATGCAAAAAATGTTAGCAATGCAATGTAACACGCCGCGATCCCAACACATGACCGGCGGGTCCCGCCTACAAGACATAATACGGCAAACAGCTTTCGATGCCGAACGACGGACAGCGCCACACAACCGATCAACCCCAACAGCGATAACACCAGCATAAACACAAAAAACGGTAAAATCGCCTGCATAATGGTGTTTGCATCCCGCACACCAAATTCCCTGATATCCGCAAAGCTGTTTGGATATCCATATTCTTTTAAAATCTGCTTTGCCTGCTGCACAAAATCATCAGAATCCGATAAAAACAACCGATTGCCGCTTACAGAAGCATGCGTATCATAAAAATCCGCAACCGCATCACTGGTCACAATCGAAAGAAACCGGTCTGTGCCAGGCTGCATCACCAGATTGGTTCCAGGTTTCGAGCCGCCGGATTCAAATGAAAACACAAAGGGCTGTTCTAAAACACCAATCACCTCATAATACATACCCGCAATCCCCGCATCAAACCGATCTCCCGGCGTATAAGCGCCGCTGCCCGCCACAACCGGAATAGCAGCCGGATCCTGCTGCCGATAATCCGAAAACCAGATTCCTTCAGACAGTGGCGGCTTATAATAATCGGCAAATATCGGCGAATAAAAGCAGATGGTTTTTCTGTCCATAGGGTCGCTGAAATTCGGATGATAAACCCCGCCGGTAGCAACCTCTATCCCATCATCCAACGCCTGTACCTGCTCAAACAGCGTATCCGGGAATCGCTCCATCAGCGACAAAAAATAAACGCCATGCACCCTCGATAACGGTTCATAAGCCGAAACCGTTTTATATTGATCCGCCGTATAGCTGATCATTCCCTGCAGCAGCGCAAACGTCACGGCCAGTTGTATGATTACCAATACATTCATCGCCAGCCGGCTGCACAGCAGATGATAGCCGAATTTTATATATTTTTTCATACTACGCCTCCGTCTATGCAGCTATTCCATCGCCTGTTTCATATCAATCTTTCGGACGCTTCTGATCAAAAACGGGAAAAATACCAAAAATACCGTCGCTATATAAAGCAGCAGTACATATATATACTGTGCATATCCCAAAACATATGTATAATTACCGTTGGTGGTAAACTGCAGCAGATCATTCATAAAGAAATAGCTGCAAACGCCGGCAATCCCATAGGCTATACCGGACAGTAACAGAATCTCCGTGAAAAACAGAACCATACACTGCCACCTTCTGGCGCCGCAGATCCGCATAATCTGCATCTGCCGTTCCCGAGCCTGCAGCAGATACTGATATAAAAATGTAACGTTGAGCAACGACAATATAAACAGCGCTGCAAACAATAGCTGCATCGTAGCGGACTCCTTGGCGGACACCGACGGCTGATAGGGCGGCTCGATCACAAGACCGCTAAACTGTTCTGAAAGAATCTGCTGCATCTGTTCAATCTGCGAAGCAGCCGGAATCTGTTTTAAAAACAGCTCGATTCGCTCAACAGACAACGCCCGCGCCAACGCCGGATCATAAATCAAACGGTTTTCATAGTCTGACGACAGACCGATCACCGTATAGACATCCCCCAACACCTGCATCTGATCGCCGGGGAGTGTGCTGCGGTTGGTGGTCAAACCGGCTACAATCTTTTTTTCTCTGTTTTCAAATTCCTCCCGCGTAAAAAAGCGCCCGGTGACTACCTCCAGCGGCGCATATATATATTCCAGTCTGTACGGCGGCTTATTGCCGGTCTCTGTCTCCTGCTGGACGGTAACCAACTCAACAGCCTCCAACGGCTGTATCCCGTTGATCAGCTCCATACTGTTATCCAACCGCTGTTCCAACAGCGCGGTATCCTGCATATATTCTTCCATCTGCTGTTGCGAAGAGAAAGAAATCTGAAAGCGTCTCCGGCTGATATCATACTCTTCTTCTGCTTTCATGTTCCCCCCCATCAGCGAAACCAACAAAAAAACCGCCAGCATCGAAGCTATCAGAATCATCAACATCAACACCAACAGCATCAGGTGATTTTTCACAAGCCCTTTCAGACTGTTCCATAACGCGCCGCTCATAACCGCCCCCCTTTACTCTGACGCTTTCGGCGTATGGCGCGATTAACACGCCATACATAAACATCTCTTGTATAAGCATTATATTTGTTATTATTATACACTATTTTCTTTTATCTGTAAATGTATATTCTGACTTTTATGTTCTTTTTCTTATTTTCGGCGTGCGATTCGCTACGTATGAACCCAATCTCAACGAACAGCCCCATTATATACGACTTGTTATTTCCACAATCTTAGAAAATCTCCAGATTCTCAAATATTTATTTGAATATTATGCCGATTTATTATATAATAAAATGTAAACGTAACAAACAACAAAGGAGCGGATGATTATGGACGTACGGGTAGGCGACATTTTACAAATGAAAAAGCCGCATCCCTGCGGATGCAAAGAATTTCTGGTCCTGCGCATCGGGATGGATTTTAAAATCCGCTGCCGAAATTGTGGTCACGAGATTATGCTGCCCCGGCCAAAATGTGAAAAAAATATTAAAAAAATTCTCAGAGAAGATGCATTATAGCGTGCTTTTCCTCTTAGCAATACAATTTCAATTATAAAGGAGCCAACGAAATGTTTGAAAAACTGAAAGAAGTAGAAGCGCGCTACAACCAGATTGAACAGGATCTGATGAACCCTGATATCGTCAACGACCGGGAGCTGTTTACCAAACTGATGAAAGAATCCAAAACCCTGACTCCGATCGTGGAAAAATTCAGGGAATATGCCGCTGCCAAAACAGCGGCCGATGAAGCACATCAGTTACTGAACGACGGCGAACTGGACAAAGATTTTAAAGCGCTGGCTGAAGAAGAATTAGAACAAGCCAAAACCACGATGGACCGCTGCGCGGATGAATTGAAAGTTCTGCTTTTGCCCCGGGATCCTAACGACGATAAAAACGTCATTATGGAAATTCGCGGCGGCGCCGGCGGCGAAGAAGCGGCGTTGTTTGCCGCAGTTCTGACCCGGATGTATTCAATGTACAGCGAATCCAAGGGCTGGAAATTTGAAATTTTATCCGCCAATGAAACCGGGCTGGGCGGCTATAAAGAGATTAGTTTTATGATCGAGGGCGACGGCGCCTATTCCCGACTCAAATTTGAAAGCGGCGGCCACCGGGTGCAGCGGGTTCCCGAAACCGAATCGCAGGGCCGTATTCACACCTCTGCCGTCACAGTGGCGGTGCTGCCTGAAGCAGAAGAAGTCGAGGTCGAGATCAATCCCGCCGATCTGCAAATTGACACCTACCGTTCCGGCGGCGCCGGCGGACAGCACGTCAACAAAACCGAGTCCGCTATCCGCATCACACACATTCCCACCGGAACAGTGGTAGAATGCCAGGATGAGCGCTCTCAGCATAAAAACAAGGAAAAAGCCATGAAAATTCTGCGCTCCCGGATTTATGACAAGCTGATGTCCGAAAAACAAAGTGAGATCGCTTCCGAGCGCAAGCTGCAGGTTGGCAGCGGCGACCGCTCCGAACGGATACGCACCTATAACTATCCGCAAAGCCGGGTCACCGACCATCGGATCGGCCTGACACTGTACCGGCTGGAACAGATTCTTGACGGCGATCTGGATGAAATTATTGACGCGCTGATTACTGCCGACCGGGCGGAAAAGCTTAAGGCCAGCAATGAAAATGAATAAGCTACCTGCACCGCCCACCCTGCCGGCATTGCTGCAAACAGTTCACCTGCAAAAGGCGGTCTGGCCCGAAGATGAACCGTTTTCTGCCATGGAGTTCATTACCGATAACGCTGTTACAACAGAGCTATCACGCCGGGAAATGAATGGCTGCCGGTTTCAACAATGCAATTTGCCGGAATCCCGGTTTCAAAAGAGCTATTTGCGAGATGTGGTTTTTGACCGGTGCGATCTGTCCTGTTGTAATTTTACCCGAGCCAACCTGACACGGGTGCAGTTTATCGACTGCCGGCTGACCGGCGCCATATTTGCCGGCTGTTATTGCAGCGACCTGCAAATGATTCGGTGTCGCGCGCCATACAGCAATTTCACGCAGGCGAAACTGCATCACGTCACGTTTACCGGCTGCGACCTGCATGAAGCGGCCATCGACGACTGCAAAGTCGGCAAAGATGCGTTGCATTTCTCTGACTGTGATCTGACCGACGCGTCTCTGTCGCATACTTCCATGAACGGCCTGGATCTATCCGATTCCCAGATCGACGGCATCGCCGTGACTCTGCCGGAACTGAAGGGCGCGATTGTCAGCCCGATACAGGCCTGCGAGCTGTCCAAATTACTGGGTATTATCATCAAATCAGGTGAATAACGTTGCAAACACAGATTTTAAAAGACAATCCGTCAGATATTGCTGCCGCTGCCGATATAATCAAACACGGCGGTTTGGTAGCAATGCCTACTGAAACGGTATATGGGCTGGCTGCCGACGCGCTGAACGCCGAGGCAGTTCGCAATATTTTTATCGCCAAGGGCCGAGCGCAGGATAATCCGCTGATCGTTCATATTGCGGAATGGTCTCAATTGCCTCCATTGGTCATGGATATCCCACAGCAGGCACAGCAGCTGGCCAAAGCCTTCTGGCCTGGTCCGCTAACCATGATCTTCCGCAAAAGTCCGGCAGTGCCGGATGTAGTCACCTGTGGCATGAACACTGTTGCCATCCGTATGCCCAGTCACCCTGTTGCCCGTGCGCTGATTACACAAGCAGGTGTCCCCCTCGCCGCGCCCAGCGCCAATTTATCCGGCGGCGTCAGCCCGGTTACCGCACAACATTGTATAGACGACTTAACCGGCCGGGTAGACGCGATTATCGATGGCGGGCCATGTCGTGTGGGGCTGGAATCCACCGTGATTCTACTATGTGGCACGCAACCAGTTCTGCTGCGCCCGGGGTTTGTAACCAAAGAGCAAATAGAAGCTGTTATCGGTTCAATACAGGTAGATGACGCGGTATTACATCCGCTACGCGACGGTGTTCGACCCGCTTCGCCCGGCATGAAATATAAGCATTATGCACCCAAGGCAAAGGTCGTGATTCTAAACGGCAGTGCGCAGGCTTACGCGCAATACGTCAACCAACATGCTGAACCCGGTGTGATGGCGCTGTGTTTTGAAGAAGATCTTCCCAATCTGCAAGTTCCGGTGCTGTGCTACGGCCGTGCGTCAGATGCTGCCTCACAGGCGACATTGCTGTTTGACATGCTGCGCCGCGCCGATGAACAGGGCGCTACACTGGTATACGCCCGGATGCCGGACAGCCACGGTGTGGGTCTGGCGGTGCTGAATCGGCTGCTGCGTGCGGCAGCCTTCGATGTGATACAGCTTTAACAACAGGAGGATCCATGAACGGTATTTATATAATCGGGCTGACCGGTCCGTCAGGCGCGGGCAAATCCACCGTGGTTTCACTGCTGCAGCAAAAGGGCCTGGCCTGTATCGACGCCGATCAAACTGCCCGACAGGTCACAACAAAAGGTGCGCCTTGTCTGGCCGCGCTGCAAAAAGCTTTCGGCGACAATATCTTGTTGCCCGACGGCAATCTGAACCGACGGGCGCTGGCAGACATCGCCTTTTCTACACCTGAAAAAACCAAACTGCTCAATGATATTACCCACCCGATCATTGTTGACGCAATCAACCGGGAGATCGCCGCACTGCGCCAGTCCGGCTGCCCCGCTGTTTTGCTGGACGCACCCACGCTGTTCCAAAGTGGGGCCGATCGGCTATGTGATCGGATCGTCGTCGTAACCGCGCCGTCCGAAACACGGCTGCGGCGGATTATGCAGCGTGACCATCTCGATCAGACTGCAGCGCTGGCTCGTATGCATGCCGCCCTGCCGGACGAATTTTTCACGCAGCACGCTGACGACCTGATTCAAAACGACGCCGGCCTGCCCACGCTGCAGCAGCAGGTAGACCGGCTGTATGCT
>CALWVC010000069.1 GCA_944384865.1 uncultured Clostridia bacterium | reverse complement strand
GTATGCAGCAGACGTTCCAAACCCGACCGCTTACCGTCACATGCCTGTTCAAATCGCACAGCAATATCATAAGCCTTAGATACCCGCATCTGAAAATCTTTCCCATGGTAAAAAACAGGGCCCGCCGCTACCGGTTCGCCATCCTGCTCACCGCCGACAATTGTTCCGTCTGCAAACAATATCTGGCCGTCACGAATCAGAATCAGGCTACCCGGGCTGATCTGGCCTGCCGGCAGAAATTTTTCCGTACCATCTTTTTTATAAACCGTATATGAAAGATTTACACCCTCGTTTTGTAAATACCGCCGGTTAGAAGCGGCATTGATCATACAAAGCACTACAGCCGTAAAACGGAAAATAACCGCGGTCAAAACCGCCGTAATATAATAACCGGTGGCAAAAGCACAAACGATTGCGAGCGTAATAACCAAATCATCGGTCAACTTTTTATTCAGCAGTGCAAACACACCGTTGACGACAAACTTATAAGCCGCCAGCGCCACCGCCGCACTATAGACTGCAAGAGACAATACTCGATTATTCTGCTGCGCAAAAAAGAAATTTTCCAGCAACATTAAAAAGGCTGCGATCATTACAAAGAACGCATCGTTGCGAACGCTGTTTCGGTCAGATAGCTGAATGATCTTGTTTTTTTGCATCTTCATAAACCTCGCTATATCAATATGGGTTTATTTTAAAACAATATCTTCCTAATTGCAAGTATATGTTCAGAAAAACGATGCAACATTTGAGACGCCGGTAATCAGTGCGCACACCATAACGCCGCAGACCGTTGGAAGTATAAAAGCGAATACGGTCCAACGAAGGCTTTTCGTTTCCTTATAAATCGTTAAGCAGGTGGTCGCGCAGGGAAAATGCAGCAGCGAAAAGACAATGGTACAAATCGCAGTGGTGATCGTCCAACCGTTTTGACATAACAGCGTCTTCAGATCGGTCAGATTACTCAGCTCCATAATATTGCCACTGCACATATAACCCATGATAATAATCGGCACAACAATTTCATTGGCCGGAAACCCTAATATAAAACCCATCAGAATCATACCGTCCAATCCCATAAAACGTCCGAACGGATCCAGAAAATCCGCACAGATCCGCAGCAAACTGCTATCGCCGATAGAAATATTCGCCATACACCAGATCAGCAGACCCGCCGGCGCCGCGACCGCTACAGCCCGACCCAGCACAAAAATTGTCCGATCCAAAATCGAGCGTACAATTACCGAACCGATCTGCGGCTTGCGGTAAGGCGGCAGCTCCAGCGTAAAAGAAGACGGCATGCCTTTCAGCAGAGTAGCAGACAATGCCCGGGAAACCGCCAGTGTCATAAACACACCAAACAAGATCACAACCAACAGCACAACAGCCGCAAACGCGGACTGTAACGGTAATACAACGGCGCCTGCTAAAAACATGGTAATTATGGAAATGATCATTGGAAAACGGCCGTTGCACGGAACAAAACTGTTTGTTACAATCGACAGCATCCGTTCCCGCGGAGAGTCAATAATCCGACAGCCGGTCACGCCGCAAGCGTTACAGCCGAACCCCATACACATTGTAAGAATTTGTTTTCCGTGCGCTCGCGCCCTTTTAAAAACCCGATCCATGTTAAACGCGATCCGGGGCAAATACCCGGAATCCTCCAACAGTGTGAAAAGCGGAAAAAAAATCGCCATGGGCGGCAGCATCACTGAAACAACCCAGGCCAATGTCCGATACATCCCATAAACCAGCAGGCCGGTCAGCCACTCCGGCGCATGCATGGCCGCAAACCAGTCTGCCAGCAAATCCTCCAGATAAAACAGCCCGTCACTAAGCCATTGGGACGGATAATTAGCCCCGATAATAGTAATAAAAAACACAATGCCCAGCAGCAACAGCATCACTGGAATCCCAGTATGTTTTGAGGTCAGTATTTTATCTATTTTCCGGTCCCGCAGGGTATAATTGCTGTTTTTGATGTATACACACTGCCGGTAAATCTGTTCAGCCCGACCCACCACCGCCGCCGTTACCAGATCCTTGATTCGGTCGTCTGGCAATGTGATATGTATCTGCTCCAACACCTGCGATACTTCGGTATCATCCAGCAGATCAAATCCCAGATACTCGTTGAGTGCCATGCGAAAAGATGCGTCCGCGTCCAACAATCGAACACTGAGCCATCTGGCGTCCAGCCGTCCGTTCACCGCCTGTTCCACCAGGGGCTGAAGCTGTTGCACCGCTCGTTCAATCTGCGGATCATAGTCCACTTTTGCCCCAAGGCTCTGCCGCTGCTCATGCGTGATCGCGTAAACTTGACCGACCAGTTTCTCCAGGCCTTCACCGCTTCTGGCGCTGGCTGCTACTACCGGAACGCCTAACTGCCGCCGCAATTCGTCAAAATCGATCTCAATGCCTTTCTTTCTGGCCTCATCCATCAGGTTGACGCAGACAACCGCTTTACTGCTCGTTTCAAGAATTTGCAACACTAAATTCAAATTGCGCTCTAAACAGGTCGCATCAGTTACTACGATTACGCCGTCATGCTCACCAAAACAGATAAAATCCCGGGCGACCTCTTCTTCGGCAGAAGAAGCCGCCAGCGAATATGTTCCCGGCACATCCACCAAAATAAAATCGCAGCCGTTATGCATAAACCGTCCTTGCGCATTAACGACCGTCTTTCCCGGCCAGTTTCCGGTATGTTGATTCAAGCCTGTCAGTTCATTGAATACCGTGCTTTTCCCCACGTTGGGGTTGCCGGCCAAAGCGAGCACCCGATCCCCGTCGTGCAGCTTTTTGAGCTGCAACTGGCCGGGCGTTGCAACAGTGTCCGTTTGTTGATTATGCAGTCCCATAACGATTACTCCTTTATATGTAAAAGAGGAAAGCGCAGCACTTCCCTCTTTTTGATTGTTCAGCAACAAACCAGAATGTTTTTTGCATCCTCGGTCCGCAACGCAATCAACGCGCCCCGGATAAAGTATGCTACCGGGTCGCCGGACGGACTTTTTTGTACCGCCTCGATCCTGGTACCGTCAACAATACCCAGATCCAGCATCCGCTTGCGGATGCTTCCATGGGCGTCCAGCCGCACCACCTTGCCGCTATCGCCGATATTCAGTTCATCGAGCGAACAAACGTGAACCATTTTCTGCTCCATTCCGCCGCCGTTTATCAAATTTATTTTTATACTACCTGTCGCTCCGCTCCACACAGCGGCAGCGGACCGGAGCCTCTGCCGGATCTCCGGCTTGCAACCTGTATCGATCCGGTATGCAGGCTGTTTTTCACTGCTCATATGTTTATATCAGAAACGCCGATCCATTAAAGGTTGTAAAACTCCGTTTTTTCGGCTTTCTATGCTTACTATATGCGCAACGCATATATCGGGTGACGCACCATTTTTGCCCCCGCTCATACTATAATATCGGATAGTATTCTAAATTTCGGAGGTTTGCCATGAACAACCAACGATTCGCGATAATTGGCGGCGATCTGCGCTATTCCTACTTATGCGACTTTCTCAGAGCCGATGGCTTCGAAGTATACGCCTCCGGTGTGTTAAACCGCTCAGACTGCTGTTTTGACGCAGATAAGATTATGCGCTCAAGCGATATTATACTATTGCCTATTCCGTTATCGCGGGACGGCGAAACCTTATGGATGCCCTATTGTGAGCATACAATTCGGCTTGCCGACATTTTCAATCCCAATTTAACCGGCAAGACCATTTTTGCCGGCGCCGTAGCGGAACCACTGCTGAAAACGTCCCAAAAATACAATATCAAGCTGATCGATTTATTAAAGATTGAGGAGCTGACCCTAAAAAATGCGGCGCTGACAGCAGAAGGCGCTATATATATCGCGGTCAAAAATTCCCCCGGTGCTCTGTTCCATGCAAAGTGCCTGGTTTTAGGTTTCGGCCGAATCGGCAAGATCCTTGCCGGCGAACTAACCGCGCTGCACGCCGATGTGATCGTAGGCGTTCGTAACGCTGCGGCATATGAAAAAATCTCAGCGCTGGGCTGCACGCCGGATCAGATTTACAACCTGCGCGACCTGCAAAGCTACGACTATGTGTTTAATACCGTGCCCAGCCTGATCCTGAACCGTCCGGCGCTGGAGCAGATCTCCAAAGACTGCCTGTTGATCGATCTTGCTTCCATGCCCGGCGGCATTGATTTTGACGCGGCCAACGATTTACACCTAGACGTTATTCACGCGCTGTCGCTGCCCGGCAAAACAGCGCCGAAGGCCGCGGCGGCCATGATCCGGAATACTGTCTGCAACTGCTTAAAGGAGGAACATTTATGAGTCTTGTTCGGGTTGGATTTGCGCTGTGCGGTTCCTTTTGCACCTTTTCACAGGCGATCCCCCAAATCCGGGCGCTTGTAAACGATGGAGCCGACGTAACACCGATCATGTCCCAAAATGCGTATACCACAGATACCAGATTCGGAAAAGCCGGCGATTTTGTGGATGAAATCGAAGCACTGTGCGGTAAACACGTCATCCATACTATTGCCGAAGCGGAACCCATCGGCCCGAAAAAACTATTGGATATCCTGATTATCGAACCTTGTACCGGCAATACATTGGGCAAGCTGGCCAACGGCATTACCGACACCAGCGTTACCATGGCGGCAAAAGCGACGCTGCGCAACAACCGTCCGGTGTTGATTGCCGTCTCCACCAACGACGGCCTGTCGGCCAGCGCAAAAAATATCGGATATCTGCAAAACTGCAAAAACGTCTATTTCGTACCTTACCGGCAGGACGACTTTGAAAAGAAACCCATGTCGCTGGTGGCCGATTTCGGCACAACAGTATTAGCCATGCACTCCGCGCTGGAGGGCCGGCAGCTGCAGCCAGTCCTGCTGTAACAGCTGCGTCTACAAAATACAATATCAGGGGCTCCGCTTTGCGGGGCCCCTGATCAATATCACATAGCTTTTATCATATACAATATCTATTTTCTACCAGTCAAAAATTCTATTGATATTATACATGAACAGATATTAATTTTCGTGCATATATAACAACTCTATTTGTTTTTGGATAGCGTTACAAAAAAAGATGTATAAAGTCTGAATTGTTTATTAAATTTTACATTTGATTTTATATATTTTAGCCGCTATAATAATTAACAAGCATAAAATGCGGTTTGTTTTAAATAGGTAATGCCGCATCGCCTGATAAACCGTCTAAACGAGGGGTTGAATATGGAGAATATCGTAAACCGCATTCTTGAAATTGACAAGCAGGCACGCCAGCTGACGATGAACGCCGAAGACTTACAGGCAAAAGCAGATGTTGAAATCGCGCGGGAAACTGAAAAAATGCAGGCGGATTTTGCAAAGCAGTCCCAACAAAAAATTGCGCGTTTAAAAGAGCAGGAGCTACAACGGGTCAATACCAAATTGCAGGAAAAAGAGTCTCAAACCAATGCGCTGCTCAAACAGTTGGAAGATGATTATCAGCAGCACAGTGAAGATTGGGTAAAAGCTCTGGTTTCTCATGTGCTAAATTAATCGTTTTCCCACGATAAAGAAGGGTGGTGCGCGGGATGTCCTCCGCTTCAACTGCAATATTGGTCAAGTCCCGGTCGAAATTCGGTCGGCGGCTGACTACAAAGGATTATGACGAATTGCTGTCCTGCCGCAATATTCTGGACATTACCAACTTTTTAAAGGCGAACACGCATTATGGCAGCGTGTTGGAAAGCATCCGTGAATCGGCCGTTCACCGCGGTAACCTGGAATCACTTCTTAAACAGAAGATGTATAACGATTTCGCACGGCTGTGCAGCTTTGAACGCTCGATCGGCGAACATTACTTTGAATATTTGCTGCTGCGTTCAGAAATTGATCAGCTATTATTGTTCCTGCGTTATTTTACCGCGGGCACCCCGGAAAAGTTTATTTTTAATCTGCCGGACTTTTTCAGAAACAGCACCCGGTGTAATATCGAAGGGCTGACGCAGGCGAAAAGTTACGACGATATTTTGCAGGCGATTAAATCTACAAAATATCATGATTTATTGATTCCGTTTAAACCGGATGAAGGCAAAAATCCTGACTTTACCATCATCGAATCCGTGTTAGATCGGTATATGTATGAATTTACCGACAACATGGTGGCTCGACACTTTAAGGGTGAAGAACGCCGGGAATTACAGCGCATTTTTGGCATCCAGGGTGAATTGGTCAATATTCGCAAGGCCTACCGCGCCAAACGCTATTATAACACATCCGGTGATGTTGTAAAGTCGATGTTTAACGGCGAAGCCATCTATTTAAACCGCCGAATCACCGAGCAGATTATTGCCGCCGAAAAATCCGATGATATTCTGGAGATCTTGAAAAAAACCCGCTATCGGCATTATTTATCTAAAATCGAATATTCCTATATTGACGATCTGGCAAATCGTGTTTTATATGATTACTGCCGACGGAAAATGCACTTTTCCAAACATGCCGCAGTCGTTATGGCTTCTGCGATTGTGCTTTCTGAAATTGAGATTGAAAATATTACCAATATTATCGAAGGCAAACGTTATGAGGTAGATGCCGACACCATCAGGAAACTTTTAATTTTGGACTGACGAGAGGTAAACAGCATGGCTATTGAGAAAATGAAAATGGTCAGCATTATCGGTAAATACGAAATGCTGGACGATACGATTCAGGCCTATCTGGACTCCGGCTGTTTCCAACCGGAACAAGCGGCGCAATTTGTCGAAAACATCAAAGGATTCGCCAATTTGAATGAGGAAAATCCCTTTGCCGCCTGGCTGAATCAGTTGACAGAAATTTTACAGTCCGCCAATATTAATCCTGAGCCCGTCACAGACGCCGGCCCGACGCCCTCCAAAGAGATCATCGAGCAGAAGATGCGGAAAATCGACGAGCGGCTTGGATCGCTGCAAAAGCAAAAGGCAAAGTTGGGTGAAAACATCACAGGGATCAAGGATACCATTGCAAAACTCTCACATTTTGAAGAGTTGGACATTGATCTTGGGGATGTCGCCAAATCTCAGTTTATCAAATTCCGATTCGGTCGGTTGCCCACAGACAGCTATGATAAATTGAAATATTATAAAAGCAATCCTTATGTGCTGTTTTTTCCCTGTTCCACCGAAGGAGAATATTTATGGGGGGCTTACGTAGCGCCGGTAGAATCCGTCGCTGAAGTCGACAGCATTTTCAGCAGTCTTTTTTTTGAACGTCTACATTTGCCGGACAGTGTTGGTACGCCGATGGAGGCGCGCACAGCACTGGAAGAACAGCTCAAAATCGCGCAGCGCCAATTTGACGAACTCAGTGAAATTATCGGCGAATTCAACCATTTAAATATGGACGAGTACCTGCAGCTGTATACCCAGCTCAAGCGTTCCTACGACGCCTTCGAGATACGAAAATACGCGACAAAATACGGCGATTCGTTTATGCTGGTGGGCTGGATTCCCGAAAAAGACATCGATACATTTCAAAAATATATCGACCGGGTAGACGCCATTGAATATTCGTTTGAAAACCCGGAGGACGAAAAAAACGTTCAGCCGCCGATTAAACTGAAAAATCCCAAAGTATTCAAACCTTTTGAATATTATGTGGAAATGTTCGGCGTTCCCGATTATAACGAAATTGATCCAACGCCGTTTATGGCTAT
>CALWVC010000068.1 GCA_944384865.1 uncultured Clostridia bacterium | reverse complement strand
CCAACCGTATGGATGAAAACGTCCATTTACAGAAAGAGGGGTTTGATGAATAAAGGCAGGCTTTTTATTCTTTCCGGCCCTTCCGGCAGCGGGAAAGATACGGTTTTAAAACAGCTGTTATCTGAAAATCCGCAGCTAAAGCTTTCTGTTTCCTGTGTGACCCGGGCGATGCGGCCGGGAGAACATCCAGATGAAAAATATCATTTTATCAGTCGGGAACAGTTTGAGACAATGCTGGCTGAAGATGCGTTTTTGGAGCATAATATTTATGTGGGCAATTATTACGGAACCCCCCGCAAACCGGTGGAAGAATGGATGGCTACCGGCAACGATGTGTTGTTGGAAATTGACGTAAACGGTGCAATGGCTGTAAAGCAAAAGATGCCCGAGGCCATTACGATTTTTATCATGCCGCCGTCTTTTCAGGTGTTGCGCAGCCGGCTTGCCGGCCGGGGGACTGAAACCGAACAACAGATGCAGGCCCGTCTGAATACCGCGGTGAAGGAAATTGCCCAGGCACAGTTTTATGATTATATCGTTGTGAACGACCGGCTGGAGAATGCGGTAGCCGATCTGGAAGCGATTATCAGAGCGAACGCTCTTTTAAAAAATTATATGATACATTTAATTGACGAGGTGAAACAAGATGCTGAATCCTGCTATCGGGAGATTGATCAATGTTTATGAAAGCCGTTACCAGTTGGTGATCGACGTGGCAAAATATGCCCGTTATATCGCTGAAAAAGCGGAGGAAGACGGTGAAATTCTGATTGAAAAGCCTGTAAACACAGCACTGAACAAATTAGCGGACAGATTATGTAAATAACCAGAAAGTCAGGGCGGCTTGCGCACCTGGCTTTTATCTTGGGTGGAAAGCAGGTCGAGGTTTATGCGTAAATGTCTGGTTGCCCGGGTTTATATCGAGCAGGCTACAATCAGCTTTGACAAGCCGTTTGATTATGCGGTGCCTTTTGATCTCGCAGAGGAGATTTGCCCCGGTCAGCGGGTATTGGTGCCTTTTGGCCGGGCCAATAAAAAACGACAGGGCATGGTTGTGCAGGTTCTGCAGCGGGATCAGTCGGAGATCGAAATTATCAAACCGATTTTGTCCATATTAGACGCAACGCCGGTATTGACGGATGAAATGCTCAAACTGGCGGAGTTTATGCGCGACCATACGTTTTGCACCTATTTTGAAGCGATCAGACCGATGCTGCCCGCCGGGATCAATATGCAGATCATTGCCTCTTACCGTTATGCGCCCAAAGCAGACCGGCTGCCGGTTTCAAAACTGAATGCAGACGCACAGACCATGGTTGCCTATCTGAAAAACAGCGGCGCTTGTGTAAAACGGGAACGACTGTTGGAGATAATGGGGCTGCAGCCCGACAGCACACTGCCGGACGAGCTTGTCAAACAGGGCTTTTTGATCCGAACCGACGATGCTGTTCGCCGGGTCGGAGATGCGACGGTGAGAATGGTGCGGCTGCATCCGCTGTATGATCCGGATACTGCAGGAAAGCTCACTGCCAAACAACGGGCAGTGGTAGAGTTTTTATCTGACTGCGAGACGGCGTCTGTCAAAGAGGTTTGTTATTTTACCGGCGTCACACAGGCGGTTGTGACAACGCTGTGTAAAAAAGAGATTTTGGTTTGTTATGAGAATGCGGTTTATCGCTCTCCATATCAGGAAGATATTCAACAGCAAACGCTTCCCATTCAACTGACAGAAGAACAACAGGCCGCTTATGACGGTTTGCTGCAGCAATATGAGCAGGCGGATACAAATAACACAGCGCTGTTATACGGCGTTACCGGGTCGGGGAAAACCCAAGTATTTTTAAAGCTGATCGACCGGGTGATGGAACAGGGCAGAGGGGTCATTGTGATGGTGCCTGAAATTGCACTGACACCGCAGACAATGCAGATTTTTCGCACACGGTATGGCTCTGACGTCGCGATTTTCCACAGCGCCATGTCTTTAGGACAGCGCACGGATGAATGGAAGCGTATCAAAAACGGTGATGCGAAAATCGCCGTTGGAACACGCTCGGCGGTATTTGCACCCTTTTCGGATATTGGGTTGATCATTATGGACGAGGAACAGGAGCATACCTATAAATCGGAAAGCGCGCCCCGGTTTCACGCGCGGGATATTGCCAGGTTTCGTTGCGGATATCACAAAGGCTTGCTTGTGCTTGCCTCTGCGACGCCCTCTGTAGAGTCTTTTTCTCTCGCTAAAGCGGGAAAATATGCGCTGTATGAACTAAAGCATCGCTATGGCAACGCCCGGCTGCCACAGGTGCAGACGGTGAATATGCGCAAGCAGTATGCTGATGGTAATTTTTCAATTTTTAGTCCCGCGCTGATAGAGGCGTTGGAACAGGCGTATAATAATGGAAAACAGTCTATTTTATTGTTAAACCGACGGGGATATCATGTGTTTGTAACCTGTCGCAGTTGCGGACAGGTTAAGACCTGCCCGCATTGCAGCATCTCTCTAACCTATCATTCTGCAAATGATCGGTTGATGTGTCATTATTGCGGATATTCGGAGCCTTATAGCGACGTTTGTTCCAATTGTGGCGAAAAACAGATCAAGCTCAGCGGATATGGCACGCAAAAGGCGCAGGAGGAGTTACAGCGGTGTTTTCCCGGCGCGCGTATCCTGCGGATGGACGCGGATACGACAATGACGCGTTTTGCGCACGAGAAAGGGTTGAACGCCTTTGCAAAGGGTGAATACGACCTGATGATCGGTACGCAGATGGTTGCCAAAGGTCTGAATTTTCCGCGGGTTACGGTGGTAGGCGTAATCAACGCTGATCAGTCGCTGTACAGTAATGATTTTCGAAGCGCTGAAAAAACCTTTTCGCTGCTGACACAGGTGATCGGCCGTTCCGGGCGGGCAGACGACGCCGGTATTGCTGTTGTACAGACCATTACGCCGGAAAATGCGATCATTGCGCTTGCGGCAAAGCAGGATTACAGTCAATTTTATGAAACCGAGATTTTGTCTCGAAAACTGATGGTATATCCGCCGTATTGTGATTTGCTGGTGTGCGGTTTTGTTTGCGAAAATCGGGATCGGGTTCGACTGGCCGCCGCGTATTTTTTTGAGATGTTAAAAAATCAGTTGGACGGTCGCTATCAAGATCAAAAAATGATTATTTTAGGCCCATCGCCCTGTGCAGTGCCGAAGGTCAGCAGCAGATATAGATACCGGTTGATTTTAAAGTGTAAAAACAACCGACAGTTACGGGGGTTACTGCGTGAACTGTTGATTCAGATTTCGAAGGATTATAAAGACGTTACGGCGTTTGTCGACGTCAATCCCGAGAATATGCTATAGGGCCATGTGTTTTTCAAATGTTTTTTCAGCTAGCGGAAAGGAAGGGTTTTCAATATGGCGATCCGGGAAATTTTAAAAGAGGGCGACGAGTTTTTATTAAAAAAATGCCGACCGGTAGAAAAATTTGACGAAAAGCTGCATATCTTGCTGGACGATATGATTGAAACATTGCACGATGCCGACGGCGCGGGCTTGGCGGCGCCGCAGGTTGGTGTTTTGCGCCGGGTGTGTATTGTGGATATCGGCGATGAAGACGGCGTAATCGAGCTGATTAATCCGGTGATCGTTCAATCTTCCGGGCATCAGCGCACCGGAGAGGGCTGCCTGTCCTGTCCGGGAAAATACGGAATAACCGACCGACCGAAAAAAGTGACGGTGCGCGCGTTTGACCGCAACGGCAAGTCGTTTGAGATTTCCGGAGAGGATTTAAAGGCTAAAGCGTTTTGTCATGAGATCGATCATCTGGACGGTATTTTGTTTTTAACCAAGGTGATCGAATTTTATGAGCCGGAGGACTGATTCCGATGGATGTTGTGTTTATGGGAACGCCGGATTTTGCGGTACAAAGCCTGCAGGCGCTGCTGAATGCGGGGCATCATATGCAGGCGGTGTTTACACAGCCTGATAAGCCGGTGGGCAGAAAACAGCTTTTAACACCGTCGCCGGTTAAAACCTTTGCAATGAAGAAGAATATTCCGGTGTATCAGCCACAAAGCGTGCGAACGCCGGAGGTGCTCGAACAAATCCGAACATTGCAGCCTGACGTTTGCGCGGTAGTGGCCTATGGAAAACTTTTGCCTGCGGAATTGCTGCAAATACCAAAGCATGGCTGTATCAACGTTCATGCTTCTTTGCTGCCGAAATACCGAGGGGCAGCGCCGATTCAATGGGCGATTGTGCATGGAGAACAGACGACCGGCGTAACGACGATGCAATTAGACGCCGGGATGGATACAGGCGATATCCTGCTGCAGGCAGAGGAGTCGATTCATGCGCAGGATACGGTGCAGACGCTGGGAGAACGTCTGGCGGTATTGGGCGCAACGCTGCTTTGTAAGACGCTGACGGCATTAGAGCAGGGAAGCGTTACCCCGCAACCGCAAAATGCTGCCAAAGCCACCTATGCGCCAATCATTCAAAAAGAGGATGGCTTAATTGACTGGAACCGGCCTGCCGGCGCTGTTGATTGTTTGATTCGGGGATTAAACACCTGGCCGACCGCGTTCACATTTGCAGATGGAAAGCGATTGAAAATTTTTCAGGCTCATCCGATAGAACAGTTGGACGCAGTGCCGGGTGAAATTATTTGTCAGCGAGAACAGCTTTTAATCGGCTGCGGTCAGAATACCGCGCTGCAGGTGTTGGATTTGCAACTGGAAGGCTCAAAACGAATGCAGGCCGCCGATTTTTTACGTGGCAAACAGTTTACTTGTCGCAAATTTGGTTGATTACAGGAGCGATTGACATTGAACGCCCGATATACAGCGTTTCAGGCGCTGCAAAAATTAAAAAGAAATGATGGATATTCGAATATTGTTTTAGACGCTGTGTTGAAAAACAGCGGGCTTTCCGATACCGACCGCGGGTTTGCTGCCGCGCTGTTTTACGGTGTCCTGGAGCGCGGTATTACACTGGATGCTGTTATCCGCCGATATCTGCGTTCTTCCATAAAGCTGTCGCAGCCGGTGAGGCTCATTTTGCAATTAGGATTATATCAGTTGTTATATATGGATAAAATTCCGGATAATGCGGCGGTAGACGAATCGGTAAAGCTGGTGCGTAAGATTGGCCAGCCAAAAGCCGCCGGTTTGGTAAACTCAATTTTGCGGCAATTTATCCGTGATCAGAAACAGATTCCGCTTCCAAAATCCGGGTGTCAACGGCTATCAGTGGAATATGCCTGCCCGGAATGGATGATTGAAAGTTTTACAAAAGATTACGGTTATGACAATTGTGTAGGAATTTTGCAGGGCTTTTTACAGCATCGTTATCTGGCAGTTCGTGCAAATACGAATCAGATTTCTGCAGCTGATTTGTTAATGTTGTTTACCAAACAGGGCATACAGGTTCGGCGCAGTACGATCTGTCCGGATGCGCTGATTCTGGAAAGCGCCGGGGATGTCCGGCAGCTTCCGGGGTATGCACAGGGGCTGTTTCATGTACAGGATCTGGCCGCACAGCTTTGTGTGCAGGCGTTAAATATTGCCGGAACCATGCGGGTTTTGGATGTTTGCGCGGCGCCGGGCGGAAAAAGCTTTACCATTGCGCAGCAGTTGCAAAGCGGCGGGGAAGTGCTGGCATTGGATTTATATCCGCAAAAGGTAGAGCTGATTTTGCAGGGCGCGAAACGGCTGCGGCTGGAAAATATACGCGCCCGGGTTCAGGATGCGCGCGTATATAATCCTGCTTTGGGACGTTTTGACCGCGTGCTTTGTGATTTGCCTTGTTCGGGGTTGGGGATTTTAGCAAAGAAGCCTGAAATTCGTTACAAAAATGTAGCATTCCTTGACAATCTGCCGGAATTACAGTATCATTTATTGTACGTTTCGGCGTGCTATTTGCGGGTTGGCGGCATATTGCTCTATTCGACCTGTACTTTGCGCGATGCGGAAAATGCACAGATTTGCAATCGATTTTTGCAGTCGCATCCGGAATTTGCGCCGTATTCGATTTTTCCGAATATGCGGCGGGCAATTCAGGAACCTGCGCATATGCTTACACTATTGCCACAAATGTATCAGACTGATGGATTTTTTATCAGTGCCTTTCAAAAAATAAAGGAGCCGGTATGCGAGACCTGAAATCTATGACTTTCGATGAGCTTGCCGGCGTGGTGACCGCTTGCGGCGAAAAGCCGTTCCGTGCACAACAGCTTTTTGAATGGATGGGTAAGGGCGTCGACGATTTTGATGAAATAACCAATCTGCCGGCTGCAATGCTCGATAAAATGAAACAGAGTTATTATGTTTCTTATGTTAAAATTGAGAAAAAGCTAGTTTCCCGGCTGGATGGAACGGTAAAATATCTATATCGTCTGCGTGACGGCGAATATATTGAATCAGTAGTGATGCATTATAAACACGGCTACAGCATCTGTATTTCCACGCAGGCCGGTTGCAATATGGGCTGTACGTTCTGCGCATCTACCAGAGGTGGTAAACACAGAGATTTAACTGCCGGTGAAATGCTTTCGCAGATTTATACGGCGCAAAAAGATCTTTGCATCCGTGTTTCCAACGTCGTTTTGATGGGCATGGGAGAACCGTTAGACAATTATGAGCAAACCGTCCGGTTTTTGCAATTGGTTGGCTGCGAACAGGGCCTTCATATCGGTATGCGTCATATTTCGTTATCGACCTGTGGCCTGGTAGACCAGATTCAAAAATTGCAGACATTACGGCTGCAGATTACATTGTCTATCTCTTTGCATGCACCCAATGATACAATCCGGCGGCAATTAATGCCTGTCGCAAAAAAATGGAGCATTCAGCAATTAATAGACGCCTGTAAGGCATATATTGATGAGACAGGTCGGAGAATTTCGTTTGAATATGCAGTTGTCAAAGATGTTAATGACAGTGATGCCTGTGCCATGGAATTGGCTGAATTGTTAAAGGGTATGCTATGCCATATTAATTTGATACCTGTAAACCAAATTGAAAATGGCGTCTGTATGCGTCCGGATATGAACCGGGTACACCGATTTGAGACTTTGCTGCAACAGCGTGGCTTGAACACTACGATCCGCCGGACGCTTGGAGCAGATATCGCGGCGTCTTGTGGACAGCTTCGGGGAAACAGATAGTCAAATTCAGGGCTTTGTGCGGAGGTGAATGCGTTGAAAGTAGTTGGCAAGACAGATATTGGCCGGCGGCGAGAATCAAATCAGGATAGTTTTGCAGTTTTGCAGTTGTGCTGTGGGATGACCGTGATCGTATTATGCGATGGTATGGGCGGCGCCAACGGCGGTAACATTGCAAGCGACGCAGCTGTCAATGTAATTTCAGCGCAAATTTCAAAGGCGGCGCGGCCGAATATGCGTCCGGCAAGCATTAAAGCCATGCTGGAATCAGCTGTTTTAGCTGCAAATATTACGGTATTTGATGAGGCAAACGCAAACCCGAAACTCTCCGGTATGGGTACTACTGTTGTCGTTGCGGCATTGACAGACGATTGCGCTTATATTATCCATGTGGGAGACAGCAGAGCTTATATTATACATGGCAAAAATGAAATGGAACAAATCACCACCGATCATTCCATTGTGCAGCATATGCTGGAACTCGGACAATTAACCCGGGAAGAGGCAAGGACCCACCCAAAGCGCAATGTGATCACCCGAGCTTTGGGAGTGGATG
>CALWVC010000067.1 GCA_944384865.1 uncultured Clostridia bacterium | reverse complement strand
GCAACGTATCCAGCAGCACAGTAATCCGCTCAACTTCGGCTCTGCATTGGTTTTGCTGCCGCTCCAGTTCCACCAGATCATAACAAAATTCCATCGTTTTGGCGGCCTGTTCCTGCCGGGCAATATATTCCTGTTCGTCCAGCAATGTCCGGCCGTTCAGCGCCGCAAAGATCGATGACTTCTCCGGCGTCGTGCGGTCCAGAAGATCCAGCGCCTGCTGCGCGATCTGCGCTGTTCGGGTATAAGCGGCGCGCTGCGACGACGTATCTTCAAACGAAAACCGTTCCACCATACGCGGTTTTTTCAATTCTACAACGCCACGCCTTTGCAAAAACCCCATCAGCGCCCGACGATCCGAACGCATACATGCGATCGTAATGCCTTTCATCTGCAATTTTGCCACGCGCCATCATTCCTTTCATCACGGCTGCAAATGATACCGGTTGTAAAATTGTAACGCAATCAATGGTTTAAAATTTGTTCAATCACATAATCCACTGCCGCATCTATCCGCTCCGCGGCTGCTTGTTCCAGCGCCTGCGCTTTTTTCAGATGTTCCGCCGACGCACGATTTGTGATCTTGTAAGCGGTATGTTGCGCAGTGGTTAAAATCGTCTGTGCCTGCTGCTGCGCCTGTTGTTCAGCCTGTCTGCACAGCTGCCGTCCCTGCTGTTCTGCCCGTTGGCGCAACATCTCAGCTTGTGCTCTTGCATCTCTGATCGTTTGCTCCGCCTGCTGTTCCGCCTGTTGGATCTGTTCCACCATCTCCCGCGCCATCTGAAAACCTCCCTGTCGGTTCAAAATATCTATAGTTTTTCCAATATGCGCCGCTCTATACAAAAACGTTACGCTGCCACTATGGTTGTCTGCCCTGTAGAAAGCTGCAGTTTAGAAATTGTACCATCCTGCATAAAAATATAAAAACAATCCTTTCCCATCTGAAAACATGCCGCCTGCTGGTCTGATACCTGTTGCAATTGATGATCCTCGCTGTTGACCAGATTATTTAAATGTCCCCACCAACAGCCCTGCTCGTTATTAAAAATAATATACCCCGCATTCACCAGAAACCGATCGGCCGCTACCAGCTCGACCACCAGCATATTCTCCGCATCCATCGTTGCAGAATAAGCCTTACCCTCTGACAAAAAGAATATATATGACCCGTCAATCAAAAACGACTCTGCTTTGCGCTGAATAAACACCCGATCTTCACTGCCGTCAAAAGCCGCCCGATGGATATACCCGTCCTGCGCAATATAATAAATATTCGAGGTATACACCACCACCTGCCCTGCAGGCTGAATCTCAAATATTTTATTATTCTGATCCCATTTGGAATACCGGGCTAAAAAGCCCTCCCGGTTAATATAATAGATTCGGTCTCCGACAACCAGTGGATTTTTGGCATATTCCAAAACCGTTTGCCGATGTTCTCCGTCTGCATCCGTCAAAACCAGCGCGTCCTGTTCCGAAAAGAAATAACTGCCCTGTTCATATTGCAGATTTCCCCCTCCGGTGCTTGCGATCTGAACAGGGTTTGAAAAATCTCCGATATTCACTCGATATACGCCACCGTCCTGAAGCGGTGTATAAAACAGATAATCGTCTTGCTCCAGCACACGACCGCCCTGCATCAGATTGGCAGAATAGTTACCGGCGGTCGTCGTACTCACCCGCGGCGGTGACTGAAAAATCGCCACAGACGTGATGCATAGCACAGCGACAATACATATCACAAACCCGGCCGCAAGCACATGTTTTATTCTTCCCTCTTTTTTTTCTTGTATCTGTCCGTATGGCATAATAAACTCCTTTTTTTAATCAAAATGATTTCTGCTTTATCAAACAGTTCTTTTTCATGAAAAGCCATCTGCACTGGCCGTCAAGAAATACCCGAAAATATAGCTCTCCATCGGGCTGTCACTGTACAATGCACATATATGCGATTACGCGCGGCAAACAGCGTAATACAGACCCCGCCCGGCAACGCCCACAGACAACAGGATCAGCCGACGCAAAGCAATACCCCGCATATGTCCGCGATACCCTACGCACCCTAGAAACAACCCGATTGATTCGCTAGGACACATAGCATCTACGCTACTTTCTACATTGCGCCGCTTTGAAACAAATATTATAATCAGTATACCACAGCGTCTGCCAATATTGTATAATTACACATATTTGCTGTGATCTCCTTAAACGATGAGCAAACACGCTTATAAAATGCCCCGTGCAACGAATCATGATCGCTTATGCGGTCATTATACCACAAATAACATTCAAAAAGCAACCGCGCCTTTCCATATACCCCATCATTTTCCTTGCAATCTTCATATGGTTTTCTCAGCGCCCAGACATCAGAATACTGCACTATAGTACAACGAACCGAAGAAATATAAAGCATACAAGAGTAATCGGAAAATATGCGAAAGCCATCCTATAAGGGGAAAATATACAAAATCAAAGGATAGTGTCAAGGCCATAACCCAAGCATATCTGGCAGAACCACATGGAGCTCACGAAGGATATACGGCATACCTCGAAATATCAGAAACTCTACAGGTAGCGAAAAAATTCAAAAAAACATTTCCAGATGTAAAAGAAAAGCACGCTATGCAATATACTCTTTACCAGAGTTTGAGTCAAGCATTAAACTAGGTCAGACTTAAAGTCAAAAGAGTTGGGAGTATGGAAGACCAAGGCCTTTCATACTCCCAACTCTTTAGCAAAAATGTTCAATATTTTTGAAAATCCGACGCTCGCTTATTCGAGAATCGACTCCTTCTACACACTGTAAAATAGAAAACACAGCTTTTTATGTCTCCTGTATTTGCACCGCTTTATTTTTAATCGATGGTTTTATATTGATTGAAATTCCAAACGCTTTTAAATTTTTAATGTGTTTGCATCTGTTCGGTAATCGCTTATTTTTCCATCTCAATTCTTATTTCTTGTCAAACGCCGGATTAAATGCATAAAAGTTTTTGGAATCCAAATGATCCAAAACCTTGCGTAATCCCTCGCCAAACCGTTGATAATGCACAATTTCCCGCTCCCGTAGGAATTTAATCGGATCCCGTACATCATTGTCGTCAATCAACCGCAACAGATTATCATAACTTAAACGCGCTTTTTGTTCTGCTGCCAGATCTTCGTTTAAATCTGCAATTACGTCGCCAGTAGATGCGAATGTTTCAGCTGAAAATGGTGTGCCAGAGGCAAATTGCGGGTAAACACCGGCCGTATGATCTACAAAATAGGTGTCATACCCCGCTTTTTTAATCTCGTCAATGCTCATATTCCTGGTCAGCTGATGTAAAATCGCACTCACCATCTCTAAATGTGCTAGTTCCTCTGTCCCAATATCGGTCAAAATCGCCTTTACCTCATCATAAGGCATACTATATCGTTGGCTGAGATAACGCATTGATGCACCGAGTTCGCCATGTGGACCGCCAAGCTGACTGACGATCACTTTTGCCAGTGCAGGATTGGGATTCGCGATTTTCACTGGATATTCCAGCTTTTTAGAATAACTCCACATTATGCATCAACCTCCCACGGCCAGGGGCCTTTAACCCATTCCCATGTTTTCGCGGATGCGTCTACATCAGAAGCAGTCAACGGTCCATATTTTTCGGTATATTCCCGAACAGCCTTTTCATGCATTTTTTTCATACGCTGAAAATACTCCAACGCCTGTTGATCCTTCGGATGGGAATCCAAAAACAGATTGGCCTCAATCATCGCAAAGTTATACATTCTGACCAGATTCAACGCCTTCTCTTTGTTGTTCATTTCTGAATCGCCCGCTTTCCCAAGAACGGAAGATCCAGCTCAGAAAAGACTGTACCTCTGGACAACCCTACATCCACATCATAGAGATCTCGCCATTTCTGCCTCGGGACATATGCCATTGCCAGCGGCAGTTTATCCACACAACGCAGATCCTGCTGTTCGTCAGGCATATGCATGCACAAATCTTCTATACAGAATTTATCGTCCATTCTAATGCTCCTTTTATTTTTGTAAATATATTAATTTCCAACGCTTGCACGACAGTATATGCCGGTTCGTCCTTGTCCGTGCACGATAAAGGCGGCGCAGAACCGCTCTGCGCCGCCTAACACGATCTCTCTAAATAAAAATGTAATTAACCAAAGGTTACGTCGTTGTCTGCTAAATGCGCCTTCAGCCTGGACAGGTCCTTGTTATTGATCCAGTCGTCACCTGTCAATTCGGTAGCCGAGTGTACAATCAACGTCTCGTCATCTGCCAGATAAGCCTTCAGTCTGGAAAAATCCTTATTGTTGACGTAGCCGTCTCCGTTTATATCGCCGCGTTCCACTGTTTCCTCATAAGCCGCAGCGTAAGCCTGCACATCAGCGATAAATTGATCATAATCACATAAGGTGTTAAAATAGGAAATGATATCATCGGAAAGCTTACTATTGAGATATCGGATTTCTGCCAACGCCGCATATTGCGTCGCCGTAATATTTTCAAAATCCACATAATATTCCAATTGATATTCAAACAACTGCGTATCATCAACTTCCGGCAACGAATTGAGATAATCCTCATTCAGATCCTGTGCACAGGTGTCCAGCAATACATCAATCCGATCGCTGTTCCCCAGATCTTGCAGCAATTGCTCCTGATCATTTTCCGCCATTTGCAGGATCGGACGTATAATAGACTCCCAGAAATAAATATTATATTCCAGCGCTTCCTGTTCAGACACTTTTATTTGTTCCGCTGTCAATCGTTCTCCGGTCGTCTGTTCATACAAAATGGCCAGCGCTTCAAAATCGCTGTCTGTCAACTGTTCAAAAGCCTGCTGCATCGGCGGAAGATTCTGTTCATAAAACTGATCCATCTGCGCAAGCAACGCAAGCTGATCTTCCGGCGTAACAGCATCCGGAAGCTGCGAGACAATTTCCTGTAATTGCTCGGCAAACACCAGAGAATAATTAAAATATGCCGCCAGCGTTTCTGATATATCCTGACCGAATAATTCGTCTGTATAATTATCTCCATCGGAACCGCCGGTTTCCGCCGAAACGCCAACCATTGTCACAGAGCAAAGCAACAGCGCCGCGAGCAATAAAGACCACATTTTTTTCATATCATAATCTCCTTTTCAATGAAGCAAATTCAATATTTACCAAAAGCATGAATCAACCCTAGAATTCACTGTATCCGGTCAGATCAAACTTTATTTTAGACACGCCGATTCCGTTACCATCGCAAAAATAAATCCATTCGCCGTTACATCCCATCAACTGCAAACCGGCTTGCGGAATTTGAACCTGCAGCAACGATCCCGACCCCGACAAATCAGTCATATATAACGTTTGCCCGGCCAGCATTAATAACCGATTTCCATGCACCGTCCAGTTTCCTTTTACCGCAGCGCCCATATCTGACGCAGAAAACACGGTTTGCTGTTCGCCTGTATCAAACCGAACTCTGCAGATTTCATAGGAATACCGTTTATCCGGTCCCGGATCGTTTTTTCGGATTTTTGCCTCTATCCCCTCGCGGCTGTAATACACCCAGCCGTTATGATAAATAATCTTTGAAGCGGCATCTGCCTGTAGCTTTTCTCCGCCTGCCGGATCCCGGTCGTAGATGTCGTATGTACTGATACAACGCTCGGTATAACTCCAATCCGACACGGAAAGCCGGCCGAGATACAAATGACCCTGTCCAAAAGTTTCCGGATCGCAGGTCAACAGATAAATATATGACCCGTCAATCATTGCCTGACCGACACACCAGCGGTCGTCCTTATAAAAAACCTCTGAACAACAGCTATACTCCTGGTTAATCTGCCAGACCTTTAACGCGCCGTGTGCGTCCGTAACGGTATAAAGCATATTTCCGTCAAAGAAATAGCCGCACAATGAATCCACCTGTTGAAACTTGGTTACGCTGCCGTCTGAAAGCTGTTTATACAACCATTCCCCGCGCTCATCGTCCGACTGAAGATAATATAATTGTTTCCGGTACAGCTGCATTTGCCGCCCGCCCGAAATCATCCGCGGGGTCTCGCCGGATAAAATCCGGCCGCCTAACGACATGTTACCTGTGGTCATGCTGTTATAAACCGTATTTTCAACGACAGCATCTGATAAAACAGACACATCCGATGCCGCCACGGCCCGAGACGTTTGCTGCAACTGCTGCGTAACCGGCTGCTGTTGTTCTGCATCAGCTGTCTGTAAGACGCCAGCTGCCGACGCAGTCTGCGGTGGCTGTGACCCTGTTTCCAACTGTTGTGCCGTCAGTTGTTCCTCAGAAATATTCGGTATAATCACCCCTATCGGATCCACACCGTTTGCTTTGGCAGCCATCGGAACAATTTCGGTCATACACAGCGCCGCTACACAAACTGTCAATACGATCGTAGTAACAATCTGACGGGCCGTCGGCTTTTTATAATGTAAAATATGTAAAACCCTGCCTTTTACGCTGCCCTTTCCAAAAAACAGCGACGCCACCGGAGCCCATTGACGCTCAGGCTCTGTTGTTGCCAATGTTATCAACGATTCGCTATATGCCGCACGACTCTCGCGCTGAACCTGCCGGATCACACCCTCATCACAGGCTAACTCCATATCTTTGCTGAATATATAAAACGCAACCCAGGCCAGCGGATTAAACCAATGTATACAGGTCAGGCAAAACGCCAGCGGCTTTACAATATAATCCCGCCGCTTGATATGCATATGTTCATGCGCCAACACATGTCCCCGGTTCTCCTGCGGTAACGTCGTCGGCAGATAAATCCTCGGTTTAAAAATACCTGAAACAAACGGAACCGCAACCGCGTCACAGCTATAGACACCATTTGCGATCCGAACAGCAAAACGTAACTTTCTCTGTAACCGGCAATAAGTGATCAAACTGTAAAAAAGCAGACCCGCAGCGCCCAATGCCCATAAAATTGCCAAAAAACATAACAGTGAAAAACCGCTATTGGCCGAATCCACCGATATATCATCTGAAACCGACGGCAGCTTCGGCGCAACATGAACCGCAGATTGCTCAATAGGCGTCTGCTGATTCTCAGAGGAACCGTTTGTGGCCGGACTCTGTTCAACTTCCAACTGCTGAATAACCGCCGCCCCCGGTAGATTTTCAGAAACCTCCACCGGAAACAGACCATAAGGACACAGCAGCCGTATAAACACCAGGCTCCATAACAGACAGATCACCCATCGGGGCGATTTCCGAATCAGCGCACGCGCGCCCAGAACCAGCAAAACCAAAGGCGCCGCCGTCAGACTCATGCATAACAATTGCACAAACAGTTCCAACAACATCGTCTACGACTCCTTATAGCGGTCAATCAACGCTTTAAGCTGTTCTGCTTCTTCCTGTGTCAACTTGGAACGGTCTAAAAACGCAGTAAGGAATCTGGGCAACGATCCTCCAAATCGCTGCTCTAACACCGACCGGCTTTCTTGGCGCTGTATTTCCTCCTGCGATACCAACGAAGTGATACAAGCCTTTTCATTTTGCAGCACCTGCTTTTTTTCCAGATGCTTAACCACTGTATAGGTTGTAGACTTTTTCCACCCGAGTTGTTCAGCGCAGTATTTTACCAACTGCCCTGACCCTAACGGCTCCCGCTCCCATACAATACGCATCAGCCGCAGTTCGCCGTCTGATAATCTGGCAAGCATATACTCCCTCTCCCCTCTATTACTGTTTATTTTTAGAAATCTACGTTTAGTTTAACACAATAGATTTCGATAGTCAATAGGGTGTCCTCCCTATTTCTAAAAATTTGCAGGTTTGTCAATGA
>CALWVC010000066.1 GCA_944384865.1 uncultured Clostridia bacterium | reverse complement strand
CATGTGGGCGATGTGAGCACCGTGATCCGGGTTGCAGTTACCGGCCGGGTCAATACGCCGGATCTGTATGCGATCATGCAGCTGCTTGGACGACAGCGGGTTTTGGAACGACTGCAACAGGCGTCGGAACGATTATAAGTTTCCAAAACGAAAGGACGATTGAAATGGATGTATCCAATATTACTCCTTCAAATTTTATTGAGGAGTTTATCAATAAAGATTTGGCAGCCGGTGTATATGACCGGGTGCAGACCCGGTTTCCGCCGGAGCCCAACGGGTATCTGCATGTGGGGCACGCCAAAGCGATCTGCGTGGATTTTGGGATTGCAGAAAAATATGGCGGGGTCTGTAATCTGCGGTTGGACGATACCAATCCTACCAAAGAAGATGCGGAATATGTAGATGCGATTATTGAGGATATTAAATGGCTGGGTTTCAAAATCGATCATATTTATTATGCGTCAGATTATTTTGATATTATTTATGATTGTGCGGTCAAGCTGATTCAGATGGGGAAAGCGTATGTGGACGATCTGACTGCCGAGCAGATTCGCGAATATCGGGGAACGTTGACACAGCCGGGGAAAAACAGCCCCTGGCGGAATCGCAGCATAGAAGAAAACCTGGACCTGTTCGCACGGATGACCGCCGGTGAATTTGAAAACGGGCAAAAAGTTTTACGGGCTAAGATTGATATGGCTTCACCCAATATCAATATGCGCGATCCGGTGATTTATCGGATTTTGAAAGCGCCGCATCACCGTACCGGCGATAAATGGTGCGTATATCCGATGTATGATTTTGCACATCCGATTTCAGACGCGGCTGAAAAGGTGACCTTTTCGCTGTGTACGCTGGAGTTTGAGGATCACCGGCCGCTGTATGACTGGCCGTTAAAGGAGCTGAACTGGCCGGAGGCGCCGCGGCAGATTGAGTTTGCCCGGATGAATCTGAGTTATACCGTTACCAGCAAACGTCGTTGCCTGCGTCTGGTGAAGGACGGGCTGGTAGACGGCTGGGACGATCCGCGGATGGCAACGCTGTGCGGTATGCGCCGACGGGGATATCCGGCGGCGGCGTTGCGGGATTTTGTTGATAAAATCGGCGTTTCAAAGGCGAACAGTGTCATTGATTATTCGATGCTGGAAGCCTGCGTGCGCGAGAATTTGAATGAAAATGCCGATCGTGCGATGGCGGTATTACGGCCGGTCAAGGTCATTGTTGATAATTATCCGGCGGATAAAGTTGAAGAGATTCAGGTGCCGGTTCATCCGAATAAACCTGAGCTGGGCAATAAGACGGTCTATTTCACACGGGAACTGTATATTGAGCAAGAAGATTTTTGCGAGCAGCCTCCGAAAGGATATTTTCGTCTTTCTCCCGATCGGGAGGTTCGTCTGAAAGGCGCGTATTACGTAAAGTTTGTATCCTGCGAAAAGGATGCAAACGGCGAGGTGCGCGTGATCCATGTGACATATGATCCTGCATCGTTCGGCGGCGAAACGCCGGATGGCCGCAAGGTCAAAGGAACGCTGCACTGGATTTCCGCAGCGCATTGTTCGGATGCAACGGTGCGGCTGTATGATCGGCTGTTTCAGGTGGAAAATCCGTCGGATGAGACCGGCGTCACTGATTTTACCGAGCATCTGAATCCGGATTCGATGATCGTGCTGCAGGGATGCAAAATAGGCGCGGATATTCAGCAGGCGCATCCCGGCGATACGTTTCAGTTTATGCGGCAGGGATATTTTTGCATCGATGCCGATTCCACGACGGAGTATCCGGTGATCAACCGGGTGGTTGCGCTGAAGGATTCCTGGGGAAAGGGGAGATAATCGGTTCATATTGAGCGGTACATTACGGTGGCTTTGAACCACTGTATTTGTCTGCTGTTGTGATAGAAACATGAAGGAATTTGGCTGGCATTGAAGAATATTTTTTCTTTTGCTATAAATCGTATTATACATGAATAAAAACAGATCGGCATAGAGTAAAATTCTCTATGCCGATCTGCTTTATATAGTTTAGCTGTGATTATAAGATGGTGCGTTGGCCGGTGTTTCATTTAAGATCGAAAATGTGGTGTGTAAACAATCAATGCAGCAAATAAAAGGAGAACTTTTTTACGCTTTTGCGATATATGCTTTTTGAGTTGTATTGAATACATTTTTGAGTATTGGGTTTGAATCATTTTTTGTTTTTTTAATTTCGATATAGTATATATGATCTTATTTATACTTCTTGATTAAAGACATATATTGTATATTTGTGGAATTTTTATAAAAATGCCACAATGTTTTTTTGAACAAATTATATAAAAAAATATTTGACTTGTTAAATTTTATGTGATAATATTACAAATGGTCAGAACCCTATATGAACAAATTATTAAATGCAAAGGGAGGAAAAGATGAAAATGCGCAAAAAATTTGTACACGTGTTTGTGAGCTTGCTGTTATTGGTGTCTGTTGTTGCAATGGCGATACCCGCAGTGCAGGCAGCTGGTAACACCTACTATGTAGACGCCAGCGGCGGCAATGACAGCAACAGCGGGCAAAGCTCCACAAGCGCATGGAAAACTCTGTCCAAAGTGAACAACACAACATTTTCAGCAGGCGACCGCATTTTGTTAAAATGCGGAAGCACATGGACGGAACCTCTATGGCTCAAGGGGTCTGGTTCTGCGTCCAATCCAATTGTAGTTAGCAGCTATGGCAGCGGCAATAAGCCGGTCATCAACGCGCAGACGGTTGCGTCCGGTGCGTTGAATGCGTCGGTTTATCTGTATAACCAAAGCTATATTACAATTGACGGGCTGGAAATTACCAACTCCACCAATTCTACAGATCCGAAATTTTGCGTCAAAGCCAACCCGCAGGATGGTTATACCATGAAAGGTATTACTATCAAGAACTGTTACATACACGGGACGGCGTCAGACTGGTCGGGTACTTCTCATGGAAAACTACATGGTATAGAAGCTTTCAGTGAGAATTATTATGGCTACTTTGACGGCGTTTTGATCGAAGGAAATACCGTTGAAAATGTAAAAGACAATGGTATTACGGTCGATGGTTCTTACCAGGGCGGTAATATCAATGGCGTAGCGTTTTCGCAATCTGCACAAAACGTCGTTATTCGCAACAATTATCTGACCAATATCGGCCGTGACGGGATTCTGACCAATAACTGTAATGAGCCGCTGGTAGAGTATAATGTGGTGAATAAGGCGCATTCTTATGCAACAACCAGTTATCACGTGGCGTTATGGCCATTTGCCTGCCGGAATGCGTTGTTCCAATACAACGAAGCGTATAATACACAGACTACTTATGATGGCCAAGGTTTCGACAGCGATTATCAGTGTACCGGAACGACGTTCCAATACAATTATTCTCATGATAATCAGGGCGGCTTTATGCTGATCTGTACCGAGCCTAAGACTTATAACGGTGGCACAGCGTTTAATAAAAACACTGTTGTGCGTTATAATATCTCGCAAAACGATAGAAACTCGGTGTTTTTCATAAACGGCCAAATCGAAAATACAAAAATTTATAACAATACCATTTATGTCAAAGCTGGTTTGAACACCAAGATGGTAAACACCTATCTGCGCAATGCAACGTCCATCTATGCACCGAATTATACACAATTCTATAACAATATTTTCTATAATCTGGGCAACGGCGGCTATACGTTGGCGTATAATGGTGTTTCCTGCCGGAATACAGTCTGGCAGAATAACCTGTTTTATGGAAATCATCCGGCCAGCGAGCCTGCAGACACAGGTAAACTTACGGAAGATCCACAGTTTGTGAATGCTGGCGGCGCAGGCGTTGGCAGAGCGACCTGCTCGGCTTATTATCTGAAAGCCGGTTCGCCTGCGATCGGTGCCGGTACGATTGTTGCTAACAATGGCGGCAAAGACTTTTTCGGATTTGAAGTAAAGGCAAATTACGCGCCGAATATCGGTGCATATGGTGCCGGCGGCTACGGCAACGGCAGTCATCAGCCTACGCCCACTGGAACCACCAGGCCTACCAATCCGAATGTTCCCACGGACACAACCGTTCCTGCCGATCGGGTAATCGTTGATTTTTCTGCATTATATGCTGGGAGCGATTACTGGCATAATGACGGTTTGACCGTAGAGAAAGCGCCTTCGTTTACAGAGAATGGTGGCTTGAAGATCACTGGTACGATGACCTTTAACGGTTGGGTTGACCGGCAGGTCGGTATCACCAACCACAGTGGTGTAGACTGGTATGAGGGGATGGAGTTCTCATACAGCACTGGGCCGGATTACAGCTTCCGTGAACCGGTTATTCGAGTATCTATCGGAAACGACGTTTACAGTTATACACTGCCTCTGACCAATGGGCAAATTAAAACAGTGCAGATTCCGTTTACGGAACTGGAAACATTGGAGGGAGTAAAATTACAGGAGAGCCAGATTCCGCTGATTTCTTCTTCGGCGATTTGTTTGTACTTCGGTATGTGGACAGAGTCTTTACAGTCTAAAACGGTGGATATGTCCATTAGTAATATCTACGGATATGGTACGGGCTCGGTAACGCCTAGTGAATCGTCTTCTACAACAACTACCACCACAACTACAACAACTACGACAACTACAACTACAACTACACCTACACCAGAAGAAACAACCGAACCTACTGAGCCTACAGATCCAACAGATCCGGCGCCTACCGAGCCTTCACAGCCCGCGGGCGGTGTCATGATCTATGATGCGGCTGCAAATGCAAATCCAGCAGTGGGTGGTAGTGCGACTTTGTCTAAAGTCGATGGTAAATCACCGTCCGGAACGGCTTTAAAGGTTCTGCGTACTTCGCCGTATGATAATATCACGTTGAAATTCAGCGGTAATTTTGCGACAGTTGCGCAGGACAGTGTCGGTATTAAAGTCTGGGTTGCCGGTGATACAAATGCGGCATTGCTCAGCAGCCAGTATGGCGGTATTTCCTTTGGGTTTAAATCCGGCGACCAATATTACAGCGATACCAACTGGGGTCAGTGTGCGGCGGAAATTACGCCTACCGGCACCTGGTATACGTTCTATTGGACAGACCGTCAACTTGCGAAGATGAACTATACAAATGGCCGGCTGACGGGCAGTGCTGCGAGAACGGTAGATGCTTCATCTATTTTGGCTGGGCTGCAGGAAATCTATATTACCTTGGGATGGACGCAAAGCGGTGTATTTACGTCTTATAACAATACGGCAATTTATATCGACGATTTGCAGTTTATTTAAACCTGATAAAAGGTTTACAGGCCGGGAAACAGTTGTTTCCCGGCCTATATTTTCATATACAAAAATCGCTTGCGGATAGGAGGAGCAAGCAAAGCAAACGGCTGGTGCCTTTTTGTTTAAGACTAAAAAAGCCGAGCAAAGTTCACCTTGCTCGGCGTGGCGCGCTTGGAGGGACTCGAACCCCCGACCCTCTGCTTAGAAGGCAGATGCTCTATCCAGCTGAGCTACAAGCGCAGATTGACAAAAAAGTTTTTAAGATATAATTAAGAACAAGTTCAGGTGAACTTGTTCGATGGGTGTGGAGCGGGTGATGGGAATCGAACCCACGTAACCAGCTTGGAAGGCTGGAATTCTACCATTGAACTACACCCGCATTTGCGACGAATAGTATTTTAACATACGCACTTTGAAAGGTCAAGGGCTAATTTTAAAAAAAGGCCGGATTTTCCTAAAAAAATTAAATTAATACTTGCTTTTTTGAAACAGATATGCTATAGTATTTAAGCTTTTGATTTCACCGAGCCTATTCGGGTGGGGTCAATGCGATGGCAAGAGCCAACACATTGAAGCGGACAGTCCTCTGCATCGTCGATGGTATGAATGTCTGATATATTGATAGGAGGAAGAACAATGGATGTATTAAGAGATTTGGTTGCCGGCCAACTGAAAGACAATCTGCCTGATATCAAGATCGGCGCGACTGTTAAGGTATATGTGCGGATTCGTGAGGGCGACAAGCAGCGCATTCAGATGTTTGAGGGCGTTGTGATTGCGCGTAATAATAGCGGTATCGCTGAAACGATTACCGTAAGACGAGTTGCTTATGGCGTTGGGGTAGAACGGGTATTTCCGTTGCATTCTCCCAATGTAGATAAGATTGAGATTGTCAGCTATGGTAAAGCCCGCAGAAGTAAATTGTATTATCTGCGTGATCGCGTTGGTAAGGCTGCCAAGCTCAAACAAAAGCTGTAAATATGAATATTTGCAAAAGGGGCGGTTTTTCGCCCCTTTTATCTTTTCATTTCAGAAAAGATGTGTTATAATAAAATAACTGAAGTGTTTGTTATGACGTTTTGGCTGCTGTTCGTTCGGCGATGTACAACACGGCAGGGGGCAAAGACAACTTCTGTTATTTCTGTTTCAGTTGTTTTGCCAATGTGGTATTTGGAATAATCGTAAACCGGTGAGCCGGATTATTTGCCGGCAGCCGATCAATTTGTATTTGGATTGGTGATCAAATTGCAGACTGTGCCTGAAATCAACACGCAGGAGCCGCCGGTAAAAAAGGCGGTGGCTTATATATTTGAATGGCTGGATTCCGCCGTTTTTTCAATGTTTGTGGTTATTCTGCTGTTTACGTTTTTCTTTGGAATCGTCGGCGTGCAGGGTGAATCCATGCAGAACACGCTGTTTGAAGGTGATAAGCTGATTATCACACACTTCAACTATACGCCGGAGCAGGGGGATATTGTGATTGTTTCCCGCAATTATAACAACAGCCAGCAAGATGTCGTCAACGGCACGGCAAAAGAGCCGATCGTTAAACGGGTGGTTGCCGTGGCCGGCCAGCGGGTGGAGATTCAAGACGGCAAGGTGTATGTGGATAACCAGGAGTTACAGGAAGATTATACAACTTCGCCGACGGAAGCGTTTGATTTTACAGCGCAGATTGTACCCGATGGGCATGTGTTTGTATTGGGTGACAATCGGCAGGATTCGCACGACAGCCGGATGTCAGATATCGGGATGGTGGATGTGCGGTATATTATGGGCAAGGTGATTTTGCGAATTTATCCGTTTGATCAGATCGGTTTATTTTAATAACTAAGAAGGGCTTTCGGGAGCAGAGTGCGGGTGTTTTCAGACAAAATATTAGAGGACGTTAGAAGAAACTGCGATTCGAAAATTAAAAGAAGAAAACGGAATTTTAGCTGAGGATTTAGAACTTGTAACAGTGTTATCCGGTAAGGATCGTTATTTTGAATATCCGAATGGCGACAAAATGTGTACGGTAATTGTTTTATTTAAAGTATAGCGGCGAAATAAAGGTTTGCGATGATGAGAGCCTGCGATTAAAATTTTTTGATGTAAATCATTTGCCAAATATGGAATCCAGGGCGGCAAATATAATCAAATTGATTCAAAACGGCAGGGTAAGCATTTAAACTGTTTCAGTCTGCACAATCAAAAAAAGAAGTGAGAAAGTGGAAAATAATATTAACTGGTTCCCCGGGCATATGGCGAAGACCCGGCGGCAGATTCAGCAGAATCTGCCGTTGATTGATCTGGTGGCGGAACTGATTGACGCCAGAGTGCCGGTCAGCAGCCGGAACCCGGAATTACCCGCATTGATCGGGGACAAGCCGCATATGGTGTTGCTGAATAAATGTGATATGGCGGATGCTGACGTGACGGCGCAGTGGTCCGCTCATTTTAATGCGCGTCGCCAATCCGTGTTGTGTTTGGACAGCAAGAGCGGTAAGGGATTTGCGCAGTTTATTCCGCAGGTGAAGACGGTTCTGGCGCCACGGCTGGCGCAGCTACAAGCGAAGGGCATGGCCGGACGCACACTGCGGATCATGGTGGTCGGGATTCCCAATGTGGGGAAATCCTCGTTTATCAACCGGCTGGCGGGCGCCTCCAGGGCGAAAGTAGCTAACCGGCCCGGTGTGACGCGCGGTAATCAGTGGTTTTTAATTGGCAAAGGCGTGGAATTGATGGATACGCCGGGGGTGTTGTGGCCGAAGTTTGAAGATCAACGTGTGGGAGAACATCTGGCTTTTACCGGCGCG
>CALWVC010000065.1 GCA_944384865.1 uncultured Clostridia bacterium | reverse complement strand
GCTTCTCGCAGACCGCGCTAAATGCCGGATCTAACAACATAAACACTCTCAACGCAATGTCCAATCCGCAAAGCACACCGTCGGCCTTCGCCTGAAAATACGCTTCAGAAATCTGTTCCGGTTCTATGACCAGATCGGCAGACGTATCAATATAGTTGATATCCTCTAACAAAGCGGTTTTAATAATATCATCAACATAAAATGGATTCAGCTTCACCGGTTAATCGCTCCTCTCAGAATCAATGCAGCCACTGTAGCCAGACTTTTTGCTTCACAATAATCCACTGTCTTTTTAAATTTGCCATTTTGCAGCCGGGTACGGATATCCTCAATGGTTTTAAGTCCCTTCTCCGCCGCTGACTGATCCGGAATCACAAAATGTGCCTTTTGCATAATCTCCCGAATCTGCGTGCGCAATCCCTCCGGCAGCGGTGCTGTCCCATCCTGCAGTTCAGGCTGTGCACCGTGAACCGCAACAAAATGCGGATCATGAATCCGGCGGTTAATATCTTTCGCCGCACGTTTGGAAAATACCAACGCCTCCAACAACGAGTTGGACGCCAGCCGGTTTTTACCGTGCACACCGGTATTCGAACATTCTCCTACTGCATACAGCCGCGGCACACCGGTATACGAATTCAAATCCACTGCAATGCCGCCCATCAGGTAATGATGACATGGAAATACCGGAATCGGCTGTTTGGTCAGATCAATCCCTTCCTCCAGACAACGGGCGTAGATCATTGGAAACCGCTGTTTTAAAAAATCAGCGTCCAGTCGGGAAATATCCAGATAAAAGCGATCGCTGCCGGTACGGCGATATTCCATCATGATTGAGTGCGAAACCTTGTCCCGCGGGGCCAGTTCCAATCGCTCATCATACCGATGCATAAACCGTTCATAGTGGCAATTCAACAAATATGCACCTTCGCCGCGCACCGCCTCACTGATCAAAAAACGCTCTCTTCCAGGGCTTGCCGCAAATGCCGTGGGGTGAAACTGAATATAATCCAAATCCTTGATGTTCGCGCCCAATTCATAAGCCATACGGATCCCGTCGCCGGTGGCGATCGCAGAATTGGTGGTATATTTATAAACCCGACCAATCCCCCCAGTTGCCAAAATTACAAAAGACGCCCCCACCAGAAATTGTTCACCATTCTGAATCAGTTCCAGAAAGAAGCCGCTTTCCGCCCGGGAAATCTGCGCGCATAACGTCTGCTCCGCAATCTCCACATTCGGCAGCCGGCGCACCTGTTCAATCAGCGTCGTTGTAATCGCATCGCCGGTCGAATCCCGATGATGTACAATCCGGTGACGGCTGTGTCCGCCCTCCAGCGTCATATTCAGCGAACCATCCGGATTCTTGTCAAAATCCACGCCCATCTTATAGATGTTCAGCACATCTGTCGGACCTTCCTCCACCAGTGTGCGCACTGAAACCGGATTATTCACCTGACCGCCCGCGATCATTGTATCATTGAAATGCAGATCATAGCTGTCGTGCACCAGATCCAGCACAGCGGCGACGCCACCCTGCGCCAGCGAGCTGTTGGAAAGTTTCAAATCTGCTTTGGAACATAATAAAATATTCAGATCACTGTCTAAATTAAGCGCTGCATAAAGCCCGGACGCGCCGGCGCCTAAAATCACTACATCATATTTTCCGCTGTTTAATGCCATTCTCTTCGCCGCAAAGCGGCTGCCCCCTTTTTATCCGCCGTAAGCCAGCATATGATCAATCGCATTTTTTGCCTGCAGCCGCAGCTGCTCATCTAACGTAATCTCGCAGCTGCTGACCCCGGACAATGCACAGTATACGCCCTGCAACGTCGTCATCTTCATATTGACACAACTGAATTTCTCAGGCAACAGCTGATAGAGTTTCTTTTCCGGATGTCGATAGCGCAGGTCGTCATAAACACCCCGCTCCGTAGCGATAATGACCTCTTGATCCGTATGCAGAATATAATCGATGATTGCAGACGTCGAGCCAACAACATCCGCCAGCGCCACCGCCTCAGGCCTGCATTCGGGATGCATCGCGACTTTTGCCCCAGGATGCCGGGCCTTTTCATCCAATACGTCCTGCGCTGTAACCTGGTAATGAACCGGGCAGCAGCCATTATACAAATGAATATTTTTCTCCGGCACCTGCGCCGCTACATAAGCCCCCAGATTCTGATCCGGTACAAAATAAATATCCTGCGCAGGCAGCCGCCGCACGATCTGTACCGCACTGGACGAAGTCACACACACATCACAGACCGATTTCAGTTCTGCACTGGTATTGATATAAGCTACCACCATATGATCGGGGTGTTTTGCTCTGTATGCCAGCACCTGTTCCTTGGTCATCTGATCCGCCATCGGGCAGGTTGCATTTTTATGAGACAACAACACTGTTTTCTCAGGCGACAAAATTTTCACTGTTTCTGCCATAAACCGCACGCCGCACATTAAAATCGTTTGATTTTTCACCTGCGCCGCAGCCTTCGACAATGCAAAAGAATCGCCCGTAATATCTGCGATCTCCAAAATATCAGGAGACTGATAGGTATGCGCCAGAATACAAACATCCCGCTGGCGCTTCTCCCGCAAAATCGCATCGATCAACTGCTGTCTGTTCATATGTAACCCCTCACATCACACAAATGATTTTTTACGCCGATAACAACATCTATCATTTCAAAGCTGCGTTTTTCATCGCCCAAACAACAACTGAAATGCCTCATAAAAATATGTGCTCCCGCTTGTTGTTTCATTGCTTTCGCAACAAATAAAGCTTTTACTTTGAACGCGCCGTCTTTCCCGCCGCTTGTTCGTCAACCGAGACGCCATGATAAAAAGCGGCTTTTCTGCTGTTTTTATATTATATCACAATCTCGAAAAAAGCAACAGAGTTAAATAAAATAAATATATATTGTTGATCCTGTAAGTTTTTTTCAGCTTTTGTAGACTTTTCTTATCACAAAAACTGTTTCTGTCGTTTTACGCGATGAAAAACAGATGCATTCGTCTACAATATATGGTATTATATGGATTACAAAGACGCGAAGGGTTGTTTATCATGAAGCTTTTGAGATCTAAACAGCAAACAAACAAAAAACAGCTACTGTTTTTAAACCCGGATTCGATCCGGGTCAGAACCCAGAATCTGCGGCACACAGAGGATCCTCAGGCCTTCCGTGCCCTTGCCGAGAGTATTCAGAAAAACGGGATTCTGCAACCGATTGCCGTGCGACCGCTGAACCGCACCAACGAATATGAACTTTTGGCCGGATTGCGCAGGCTGCAGGCCGCCAAAGCTTTGGGCATGCGGGAAATCCCCTGCTATGTTCTGCCTGCCGGCGAATTGCAGGCCGGCGTCTATGCGCTGCTGGAAAATCTGCAGCGCCGGGATCTAACCTTTTTTGAAGAAGCACATGCAATTGATATGCTGATGCGATCCTGGGATTTAACACAGTCAGAGGCCGCACATCTGCTATGTATGGCGCAGTCCACGCTGGCCAACAAGCTGCGTCTTTTAAAACTGACCGGCGCACAGCAGGAAAGCATTGAAAATATGCAGCTAAGCGAGCGGCACGCCCGGGCGCTGCTGCGCATTGCAGACGATCAGCTGCGCAGCGTCGCACTGAATGAGGTCATTGTCAAAGGCTATACCGTAGAACAAACTGATAAAATGATCGACCGGCTGCTGATGCCGGAAACGCCGGAAACCAAACGCCGCAACTTCATTATCCGGGATATCCGGATTTTTGTCAATTCCATCAACCGGGCGATCGATACCATGAAAATGTCCGGCATTTGCGCGCAAAGCGACCGGTGTGAAACCGAAGACTATATTCGTTATACGGTCACAATCCCGAAATCCTCATTAGCGCAACCGGAATCTCACACACCCGCCAGCAGCGAATAACCATTTTGCGTAACAGCGCGCAAAATACAACTTAATTTTTATAATATCCATTGCAGTGCGTCAGTATGTCAATCTCCAAAAACTCACCAGACAATGTGCAAGGTCTGAAGACAAAAAGCTGTTTCATACATCCGGTAAAGCAGCACGATCACTTATACCATCTGAAAAATCGGAAACATTTTACTGAAAACCATAGCGCAGGACATTCTCAAAGAGATGTCCTGCGCTATATTTTCAAAACGATGTTCTTATTGCGCCGGTGAATCAACGCCGGCATTCATTCAATCAGCTTACATTGACAACTTAAATGATTGCCAGCAGTACAAAATTCAAAATGAACAATGCCGTAGAAACCCACATAATCGGATGAACTTCTTTGGCTTTGCCTGAAAAGATCTTGACGATACAATACATTAAAAATCCGGCGGCGATACCATAGGAAATGGAGTAGAAAAATGCCATAAACACACTGGCGAAAAACGCCGGAATCGCTTCGTTCAGATCGCTCCATTTAATCTCGGCAAACGAACTCATCATCATAACGCCCACAATAATCAAAACCGGTGCTGTAGCCGCGTTCGGCACTGCACTGACAAAAGACGCCAAAAATGCACTGAGCATAAAACAGATCGCAACTACGACGCTGGTTAAACCCGTGCGTCCGCCCGCGCCGATACCGGCTGCACTTTCCACATAAGTGGTCGTATTGGATGTACCAAAAATTGCGCCAATGGAAGTTGCGGTCGCATCTGCAAACAACGCTTTATCCATTTTCGACTTAAAGCCGGCGCTGGATTCCAGCGTCTTTTCATCTTCTTCGCTGAAGATGCCGGATTTCCGCCCGGTACCGATAAAGGTCCCGATTGTGTCAAAGGTATCGGAAATGCTGAAAGCAAAGATCGTCAACAATACTAAGGGCAGCTTGTCCAAACTGGTAAATAATGAAGGTAGACCTTCTGATGTGAAAATCGCGCCAAACGTTGTCGGCAACGCCTGACAGCATTCCACAAAATCGGTGGTATTGCCTAAGCTGGTCACGCCGATACCGGGAATCAAGCCTACCAGCGTTGTAACAATAATGCCGATCAGCAGCGCGCCCTTGACTTTCAGAACCAACAACGCAACAATCAGAACCAGGCCGAAAATCGCCAGCAACACCGACGGTGTATTCAGTTGCACGATCGCGGGCGTTATTGCCGCCGAACTGGAAATAACCGATCCGCTGTCCAGCAGCGTATAAGTCCCCGGATCGCTCGTAAAATTGATCAGCCCGGCGTTTTTCACACCTACATAAGCGATAAACAGGCCGATGCCGCCGCCGATCGCATTCTGCAAACTGTGCGGAATAGATTTAATGATATATTTGCGGATCTTCGTAACCGTGATGATAATATTAAAGATACCGCAAATGAATACCATCGACAGCGCCTGCTTCCAGGTGAACCCCAGCGTAAAACAAACCGTAAATACAAAGAATGCGTTCAGCCCCATGCCCGGTGCCTGCGCATACGGCACGTTGGCCACCAGTCCCATAATCAGCGTACCGATCACCGACGCGATAATCGTCGCCAGAAAAACCGCGCCCCATTCCATACCTGCCTGCGACAGCATGCGCGGGTTTACAATGATGATATACGCCATTGTAAAAAACGTGGTAATACCGGCAATGATTTCGGTCGAAACCTTAGTGCCATTTTCTTTTAGTTTAAACAATATTCCTCAACCTCCACCTTGAATTTTAATGTTATTATAACAAATTATTCATAATGTGTCAATAATTTCGGCTTTGCACATATTGCCCTAAATTTTGACTGTTTCTCTGTGAAAATCGCTATATATGGTGGTTTTATGTAAATTTAAAACCAAGATTTTTACAAAATCTCCCCGATTTCTTCTCTTTATTCATAATTTATTCATCTATGTGATTATATTTTATGTTATGCTTCTATATTATAAAAGATGGAGGCGGAAACCAAATGGCAGATCTGGGCGTTTTTCCGGACATTTCCCGGGTACTGATTTCTGAAGAACAACTGCAACAAACGGTGCGGCGGATTGCACAGGAAATCAATGCCGCCTATGCCGGGTCGAACAAACCGCTGTTGATGGTGGGCATCCTGAAAGGGTCCGTGGTCTTTATGGCCGATCTGATGCGGCATATCACCGTCCCCATGTCTATTGATTTTATGCAGGCTTCCTCTTACGGCTCCAATACCGTCTCCTGCGGCAATGTTAATCTGCGGCTGGATTTAAAATGTACAAACCTGCAGGATTTTGACGTGCTGATTGTGGAGGACATTTTAGACTCCGGCAATACCCTGTCCTGCATTTTGAAATATCTGAAGTCCAAAGGCGCGCAAAGCGTCAGGCTCTGCACGCTTTTAAACAAACCGGAACGGCGCAAGGTAGATGTCCCGATAGATTTTGAGGGCATCAGCATCCCTGATGAATTCGTGGTTGGATACGGGCTGGACTATAACGAGCAATATCGCCAGCTGCCGTTCATCGGCGTATTGGATCCGGCGATTTACAGCAACTGAATCTACATAGCAACTTCTCAGACGCAGACTGTTATATAACGGCAGTCTGCGTTTCTTCATATACTTTTATTATTGTTTTTCAATTATTTTTTATTGACAAACAATAAATTTTGTGCTATAGTGTACCAAAACCTATACCGGGAGAGAGCATGTTATGTGGAATTCCAGAAAATCTGTGACGCTGTCTATTGCATTGCTGTACATCTGCGCCGTCGTTTTGTTGACCGCCTGCTTTTTTGCGCCGTTTGTGATCCGGCATCTGACCCGCGCCGACTGGGCTTATACTTTCGGCTTGCTCATCTTTTATATCTGCGTCGGCATCGCTTTTATTGCAATCGTTCTGCTGCATCGGCTGCTGCATAATATTCGGCACGGCCAGGTGTTTGTGTCGCAAAACACCTGTCTGCTCCGATATATATCCTGGTGCTGCTTTGCCGTGTGTATCCTGACGCTTGCCGGCGGCTTTGCTTTTTATTCTTTGTTTCTGGTCTGCGCCGCAGCCGGTTTTATGGGGATGATCCTGCGGGTCGTCAAAAACATTTTATCAACCGCGACCGATTTAAAAGCAGAAAACGAATTGACAATATGAGGAAGGCACTATGAAAATTATCGTTAATTTAGACGTCATGCTGGCCAAACGAAAAATGTCTTCCGGCGCGCTGGCCGAGCAAATCGGCATCACCCAGGCCAACCTTTCGATTTTAAAAACCGGCAAGGCAAAAGCCATCCGTTTTTCCACACTGGAAAAGATCTGTGAGGTTCTGCAGTGCCAACCCGGCGATATTTTAAAATATGAAAAATAAACCTCTGTCCGTTCAATTTTGAAGGAGTGATTTTCATGTATCAACCAGTTCAGCCGGCATCGTCCTCATCGAATGGTTCTTATTATACGCCTGCACCGCCAAAACCTGCCGTTGACGCAACCTCCAGGGATTATGCCTGCGCTTTTTTCACTGTTCTGCTGTGTGCGCTGGGCGCTGTCTTCACCTTAGACGGCGGATTTTATCTTGGCTTTACGCTGTCGTATCTTGGCCTGATCGCTTTGTCTGTGTGCTATCTGCTGCCATTACGTCGTATCAATGCTTTCAGCTTACTTTGTGCGGGATTTGGCTGTGCATGTTCTATCGTATTCACACTATACAGCGATCTTCTGATCCGATTTTGCCTGTTTTGGCTGATGGTGTTGTGCACCTGCCTGTTTTTAAGTATCAGCTGCAAAAGCAACCGCCATACCGGCTGGAGAACTGCAATCGATATTGCGCGCACCCTGTTTTACCTGCCGGTTGCATATATCGTGTGTCCGTTCCGGTCGCTGTTTGCCAGAACCGGTAGAACATCCAGAACCCTGTTAAAAATTCTGCTGGGGCTGTGTTGCGCCGTACCTGTACTGCTGATCGTCATTCCGCTTCTGATCCGTTCCGACGCTGCATTTGAAGGACTGCTGCATACGCTGTTCGGCAGCCTCCGCTCCCAGACTATATTTTTCCTGATTGTAGGCTTGCTTTGCTCCCCGCTACTGTTTTCCCTGCTGTTTGCGTTGAAAAAAGGGTTGGATCAGCCAAATGCTCCGATAAATCCAAAACGCACGCTGCATATCGTAGACGCCGTCGTCATCAATACGCTGCTGGGGACAT
>CALWVC010000064.1 GCA_944384865.1 uncultured Clostridia bacterium | reverse complement strand
TCGACAGACTATTTTTGGTGGCCGGCATGACGCTTGATCGCTTCAAAGCTTTCTTTGCTGATCACGTGCTCGATTCGGCAGGCGTCTTCAGCGGCGATCTTGGGATCTACGCCTAAAATTTGCAGCCAGTCAGATAACAATGTGTGTCGCTCATAGATGGTTTCCGCGATCTGTCGCCCTTTTTCAGTCAGCGTGATCAGCCCGCCCGCGTCCATTTCAATATAACCGTTTTCCCGCAGGTTTTTCATAGCGACACTGATACTGGGCTTGGTAAACTGCAGCTCGTTGGCGATATCGATAGAACGGACATTGCCCTTGCGCTGTTGCAAAATTAAAATGGTTTCCAGATAATTTTCAGCAGATTCCTGGATCTTCAAATTCAATCACTCCTTGCGTGAAACGGTTATGTTATGGTTCAAAATTCGGCGTCAACCGAATAACATCATCTCAAGTATTAAGATTAGTTTAATACTACTATATTCGCCTGATCCTGTCAACAGCTTTTTGGCTGTTGCGGTGAAAAAACGGCGGTTGCGGCAAGGTGGCGGACGATGCGGCCACTGACAGGCCGGAGGCTCTCATGGACAGTGTGAAATGTGGAATCTGGCGGGTCGTTCAATGGTATATATGATAGATGGATCGTATCGGTTTGCTGCGGCCTGCGCGCGGGATCATATGTTTTTTCTGCCGCGTTTGGCGGCGCTGGCCAGCCGGTTGTTTGATCAGGAATTTGTGTTTTTTATATCTTGCGAAACAGCGTCATCCGTGTTAAAATTATTCATTATAGATTTGTGTATCGTGGAGACGTTGAAATGAAACGGTGGATCATCCCGCCTGTAGACAAACAGCAGGCGCAGCAGACAGCACAGGAATTTGGCATGGACGCGTTTGGCGCCTTGCTGCTGCTTTCCCGCGGGATCACCGAGGAAACCCAGATCGAAGAATTTTTATCAGAGGATCTTATTTTACAGAATCCGTATGCACTGCCGGACATGGAGCAGGCTGCACAGCGGGTGCGCCAGGCGCTGGAGGTGGGAGAGACCATCGGGATTTTCGGCGATTACGATGCAGACGGCGTCACCTCTACGGCGTTATTGACCGACTGTCTGCGCAGGGCCGGCGCACATGTGGTGTATCGTCTGCCGGACCGGGAAGCAGGTTATGGCATCAGCCGGGAAGCGGCGGATGCGTTCAAAGCTGCGGGTGTTTCGCTGATTATCACGGTGGATAACGGTATTACCGCCGTCGAGGAGGCGGCGTATATCCGTTCGCTGGAGATGGATCTGGTTATTACCGATCATCATCTGCCGGGGGAGATGTTGCCGCAGGCTGTCGCCGTCGTTGATCCCCATCGGGCGGATAGCCTCGCCGAGTTTTCAGACTATGCGGGGGTGGGCGTGGCTTTTATGCTGGCCTGTGCGGTGACAGATACGCCGCCGGAGGAATTGCTGTATGTGTATGGCGATCTGGTAGCATTGGGAACCATTGCAGACGTGGTGCCGCTGTTGGGAGATAACCGGTCTATTGTGCGGGGCGGGCTGCAGGTGCTGCGGCAGACGCGGCGGCCGGGACTCATTGCGTTGCTGGCAGCGGCCGGATTACAGGCGTCGCAGATCAGCGCCCATTCGGCGGCGTTTGGGTTGGCACCGAGAATCAACGCCGCGGGACGGATAGGGGATCCGGTATTGGCGCTGGAACTGTTGTTGTGTGACGATATGGCGACAGCCGAACACAAGGCTATCGAGTTGTGTGAATATAACGATCGGCGCAAGGCTCTGGAAACGGAAATTTTACAGCAGGCGCGGCAGCAGATTTTAGCGGATGACCGCTTGTATTATGCGCCGGTATTGACGGTATGCGGCGAGGGCTGGCATCACGGAGTCCTTGGTATTGTGGCGGCCCGGCTGGTGCAGCAGTTCGATCGGCCGGTGCTGGTGTGCGCGCGGGACGGTGATCAGATCACCGGTTCGGCCCGCAGCTATAAGGGTGTATCAATCTATGAGATCCTGAAGGCGGCGTCTGCACATCTGACGCGCTTCGGCGGTCATGAAGCCGCAGCGGGGTGTTCGATGACGGCGCAGGCGTATCCAGCTGCGGTGGAGGCGATGCAGGATGCGGTGCTGCAATTATATGGTGCGCTGCCGCTGCAGGAGCTGACGTTGAGCTGTAAGCTGAATCCCCGCGGGATGTCGGTGGGAACAGTCTATGCCGCGCAATATCTGGAGCCCTGCGGTTGTATGAACGAACCGCCGGTGTATGGACTGTTTCGGATGAAAATTACAAACATCACGCCGGTGGGAAATGGGAAGCATCTGCGGCTTTCGCTGTTTCGGGACGGCGTGGGCGTGACGGCGATGCTGTTTTCCACAACGCCCGATACGTTTGTTTATCGGGTAGGGGACATAGCGGATTTTGCAGTTACGCTGGATATCAACCGTTATAACGGCGCCGAGTCGCTGTCGGTGATTGTTCGGGACTTACATCCGTGTACGGTGGACTATGAGCGGCTACAGATAGATGTGGGAGCATATTTAAATTATCGGGCTTTGGGCATTTTGCCGCAGGTAGAGCCGGTTACCCGGGAAGAAATCGCCGCCGTATACCGGGCGGTAAAGGCCAGACAGCGCGTTTGCGGAGAGCCGGATGTGCTGTGCGCCCGGTTTGGGACCGGCAATTATCTGAAGCTGCGGCTGATTCTGGATATTTTAGCGGAGCTGGAACTGATTCGCCTGACTGACCGGCAGGGCATTACGGTAGAATATATTCCGAACGCCGCCCGGCGGGAATTGATCGATTCGCATATTTTACAGAAAATAAATGGTAAGGAGGTGCAGGGCTGATGCCATATCGGGAATATACTTTTGATGATATTTTGGAGGCTATTAAAAAACAGAATAAAAATTATAAGATTGACGTGATCAAAAAAGCCTATGATTTTGCAGAGCGGGCGCATGAGGGGCAGTTTCGGGAATCCGGCGAGCGCTATTTTAACCATCCCTGCGCTGTGGCGATTATTTTGATTGAGCTGGGGATGGACACCGAATCGGTGACCGCCGCGTTTTTGCACGATGTGGTAGAGGATACCGATGTGACGCTGGAGGAAATTCGGCAACATTTCGGGCCGGATGTAGCGATGCTGGTCAATTCGGTGACCAAGCTGCGGAAAATTCCGCATATCACCCGGGAAGAGGCACAGGCGGAAAACATTCGTAAAATGCTGCTGGCGATGTCTGAGGACATTCGAGTGATTATTATCAAGCTGGCTGACCGGTTGCACAATATGCGTACATTGGGGGTATGCAGCGAGCAAAAGCAGCGGGACGTCTCCCGGGAAACGCTGGAGGTCTATGCGCCGCTGGCGCACCGGCTCGGTATCCGCGCGATTAAAGAAGAGCTGGAGGATCGAGCGATCCGCTTTCTGGACCCGGTCGCCTACGCTGATATCGAACATGCGCTTTCGACGCGCAAGCAATATAGAGAGGAATTTATTAAAACCATCATCAAACGGATTCAGGACCGTATCGGCGACGCGATTTCTGATATTCATCTGGAGGGCCGGGTGAAATCCATCTATGGAATTTACCGTAAGATGTATATGCAGGGCAAGGCCTTTGAGGAAATTTACGATATCTATGCAGTTCGGATTATTACAGATACAGTGGTAAACTGTTATAATATTTTGGGTTTTATCCATGATATGTTCCGGCCGTTGCCCGGCCGGTTTAAAGATTATATCTCCACTCCAAAACCCAATATGTATCAGTCGCTGCATACCACGGTGTTGTCTAGAGAGGGGATTCCGTTTGAGGTTCAGATCCGAACCTGGGAGATGCACCGGACAGCAGAACTGGGCATTGCGGCACACTGGAAATATAAAGAGGGCCTGCGTAAAAACGACAGTAAAATGGAGGAGCGGTTGGCCTGGATCCGGCAGCTGCTGGATACGCAGAAGGAAAACGACGACGCAGAGGAGATCGTTACCAGTATCAAGTCGGATCTGGCGCAGGACGATGTATTCGCACTGACGCCCAAAGGCGATGTGATTTCGTTGCCGCAGGGCAGCTGTGTGATCGATTTTGCTTATGCGATTCATACGGCAGTGGGTAATAAAATGGTAGGTGCAAAGGTCGATGGCCGGATTGTGCCGCTGGATTACCGGATCAAAACCGGGGAGATCATCGAGGTGTTGACGACCTCACAGCCGCACGGCCCAAGCCGCGACTGGCTGAAAATCGTCAAAACCAGCGAGGCGCGCAATAAGATTCGATCCTGGTTTAAAAAAGAGCGCCGTGCAGAAAATATTGAACAGGGCAAAAGCGAACTGGAGCGGGAGTTTAAACGCAATTATATCAATCTGTCCGGTGAAGAACTGGAGCAGATGATTGAGAATATTGCGAAACGGCAGCATTGTGAGTCGGTAGATGATTTTTATGCGGCAATCGGATATGGCGGAATTGTGGTTTCGCGGCTGATGCCTAAAATCAAAGAGGATTATAAGCTGGCCCGGCAGCAGGAAGCGCCGGCGCTGGAGGATTATGTGAAGCCGGCGGGGCGCAATCGGCCGGGCGATACGATCGCGGTCGAGGGAATGGATAACTGTCTGGTGAAGCTGGCTCGTTGCTGCAATCCGCTTCCCGGTGACTCGATCATTGGGTTTATTACCAGAGGACACGGCGTATCGGTGCATAAACGGGACTGTTCGAATGTGCCGGAGGATCCGGCGCAGAGCGAGGATTCCCAGCGGTGGGTGCGGGTGCGCTGGACCGGCCAGAAGCAGACCAGCTTTCAGTCGACTATTCGGATCCATGCAATCGACCGCAGCGGGTTGCTGGCGGACGTTACCACAACGCTGGGCAGTATGCGGCTGATGCTGCATACCGTCAACGCCCGGCAGCTGAAAGACGGAAACTGTGAGATCACGTTGACTACCAGCATTGAAAGTGCCGATCATCTGAAAAATATCATTCAAAAGCTGTCGAAGATCAACGGCGTGTTTTCAGTAGAACGAACAGGCATGTAATCGAGCACAATGCGCAGACGCGCGGGTAAAAGAGACAGATCGCGTGTAAGCGAGGAACAGACCGGCACACAAGAAAGCAGTGCGTACACTGTACGGAAGAAAAGAGGTTCGTGATGATTCAAACACTGGTATTAGGGCCTTTGGGCACCAATTGTTATATTTATACTGATGATTCTACGGGATTGACCGCCGTGGTAGATCCGGGCTATCCGGACCAGCGGCTGTTCGCGGCCGTGGAAGGCCGGCAGGTATCGCATATTCTGCTGACCCACGGACACGCGGACCATATTTTAGGCGCGCACGAATTGCAGATGCGGACAGGGGCGAAGGTGGTTTGTCATCCGTTGGAATGTAAGCGGCTGGATGATCCGGATCAGAGTTTATATAACGGTATCGGCATCTATACTGTGCCGCAGCCGTTGCTGCATGCGTCACAGACGGTAGATGATGGCGATCAGGTGCAGGTGGGAGACACAGTATTTACTGTTTTGCACACACCGGGGCATACCGACGGGTCGGTTTGCTATCTGGCGCCCGGATTGCTGTTTTCCGGAGATACGCTGTTTGCCGGCAGTTATGGCCGAATCGATTTTCCCACCGGCAGCGGCGCGCAGATGACGGCTTCGTTTCAGAAATTATGTGCGTTGCCGGGCGATTACCGGGTGTTGCCGGGTCACGACGGCGAAACAACTCTGGATATGGAGCGTGCGCACAATCCGTTGGCGGTGTATCTATGATTCGACTGTCTTTGATCGGCAACGATTATCATTATGAATTGGAAAATATCATCCGGTTGTTTTATCCGGCGCAGAAGGTTTCGGCAGACAGCGGCGATTTTATGCAGATCACGGCGCAGGTAGAGCAGCAGCGGCTGGTGGTTTGTGTGATTTATGGTGCGCAGACAGCCCGGCGAGAAATACGCCGGCAGGATCCGGCCCAGGATGAGATTTTATTATGTAAACTATTGTTTGAGATCTTGTCCGACTATACCGGGTTGCGGCCGGGTTGGGGGTTACAGACTGGCGTTCGGCCGGTAAAGCTGCTGCGGTCGCTGGAACAGCAATACGGCGAGCAGCAGGCGAAAGACCGGTTTGAAAACCGGCTATTGGTGAGCGCGGAAAAATATGCGTTGGCAAAACGGGTGGCGCGGCTGGAAGATGAAATGTTATGTAAACTATATTCCAATGGATTCAGCTTATATGTTTCGATTCCATTTTGTAAAAGCCGGTGCAGCTATTGTTCGTTCGTATCCCATGATATCAGCAAATCCAGAAAATTGATCCCGGATTATGTGACGCTGTTGTGCCGGGAGATTGCGCTGACCGGTGAGATTGTCCGAAAACTGGGGTTGCGGTTGCAGGCTGTTTACTTTGGCGGCGGAACACCGACCGCCATTGACGATGGGATGCTGCTGGAGATTACCGAGGCCATCCGCCGGAGCTTCGACTGTTCCGGTTTACAGGAGTTTACGATTGAAGCCGGCCGGCCGGATACCATCACCATGGAAAAGCTGCAGGAGATCCGGTCATGCGGCGCGCAGCGGATCAGTATCAATCCGCAGACGCTCAACGACACGGTGCTGCGCAATATCCGGCGCAGTCATACGGCGCAGCAATTTTATCAGGCGTATGATCTGGCGGCACAGTGTGGCTTTACCAACATCAATACCGATCTGATCGCAGGACTGGACGGGGATACGCCGGCGTCTTTCGCCCAGACGATGGAGGAAATTCTGCGATTGGCGCCGGCCTGTGTAACGGTGCATACGCTGTCGGTCAAACGTTCGTCTACGATGGTATATCGCGGCGTACAACGGTATGACGCCGGCGGCGATGCGGTATCGCAGATGCTGGCGGGCGCATATCCGGCGCTGACTGATGCAGGATACCGGCCGTATTATATGTATCGCCAGAGCAGAATGGCGGGCAATCACGAGAATACGGGCTGGGCAAAACCGGGCTTTGAAAGCCTGTATAATATGCTGATTATGGAAGAGGTGCAGACTGTTTTGGCGGTGGGGGCCGGCGCTTCTACAAAGCTGGTGGCAGAGAACCAAATACAGCGTATTTTTAATTATAAATATCCATATGAATATATCAGCGGGTTTGACGAGATGTGCCGTCGCAAGCAGCAGATTTGTGAATTTTATAAAAAAACCGCTGAATGACTTGATTTTTAACCTGGTTTTGTTATAATACTATATAAAGAATCGGTACAATAACAGGTTTGAAAGGAGCTGTGTTCAAATGGGCTTTTTTGAAGATACTGCCGTGAAGGCAAAAGATGTTTTCGACAGCGCCGTAAAAAAAACGGGCGAGGCTTTTTCGGTGCAGAAAACCAAGCTGAACATTGCGAGTATTACTTCACAGATTTCAAAGGAATATGAGACGCTGGGCAGGCTGTATCATGACAGTGTGAAAAATAAGGCTGATAATGCGGTAACGATCAACGCGGTAATCGGTGAGATTGAAGAAAAACAGGCGCAGATCGCCAAATTGGAGGAAGAGATCGCCGCTGCAAAGAACATGGCTGTTTGTCCGGCATGCGGAGCGAAAAATCTGAATGGTTCACAGTTTTGCTCTAAATGTGGCAAAAAGCTGGGTTGATTGATTTGAAAACGATAAAAAGGGGCTAAAAGGTTTTAGCCCCCTTTTTGTATGCTGGGCTTGTGATCAAGAACGACAGAGAATGAACGAAGGACTGTTTTAGCGGAAAATCATTTGCGTTTTAAGAGCTGTACAGAGGAGATGGTCGTGGATGGAGAATATCGGACTGGTGATTGCAGATGAAAACGAGTTTGCGCCGGTAAAAGCGTTTGCAGAGCAAAACGGTGGGACGACAGGTATAACATCTGGTGATCGCTGGGCGCGGTTTTCTATCGGAGACCGGCAGGTCTATGCGCTGCTGTGTGGAATCGGCAAGGTCAATGCGGCGCATGGTACAGCGGTGCTTTGTTATGTCAACCGGGTGCAGGTCGTGGTAAATTTCGGGTTATCCGGCGCGTTGCAGGGACTTTACAAAAATGATATTGCGTTGGGTACAGGATTTGTTGAGCATGATTTTGATTTAACGGCGTTGGGCTACCCGGCGGGACATAAGCCGGGACAGACACTGACCTATGCGCCGGATGCGAGATTGTATGATGCGGTGCTGACGGCCTGTCCGCAGGCGAAGCCCTGTGTGTTTGCATGTGGAG
>CALWVC010000063.1 GCA_944384865.1 uncultured Clostridia bacterium | reverse complement strand
CGACTGTGGTATAATAATCGTATATACCCGTCATGATCCGTTGCACGGGGTTCTTATAAGCACGTTCATCCGCCGCTATCACGGCAATCGCAAGCATATGCAACCGGTAATTTTCATAGATTGATTGTTGTTTTATGGCCTTTAATACTATTCGCTCGCAAATGCGCATAAAATGTAGCAGCTTGTTATCAGATGGGAGCGTGCAGCGATGCGAATAGTCCGGCGGATATTATGTGTTTTTTTGGCGGGGCTGTGGGCGATATGCCCGATGCAGACAGCGTCGGCGCAGCAGGGGCCGTTGGAAATCCTGGTAGACGCCGGGCACGGCGGGGTGGACGGCGGCGCCGTAGCGTCAGACGGTACGCTGGAAAAAGATCTGAATTTGCAGATTGCCTTAAAGGTTGCCGCGTGGCTGCGGTTGTTGGGGGTTCGCGTCACTATGACCAGGGGAACGGATTGTTCCATTCATGACGAGAGCGCGCAGACGATCCGGCAGAAAAAGATCAGCGATATCAAGAATCGGTTGGAACTGTTGGAAGAGTCGCAGGCGGATCTGCTGTTGAGCATTCATCAAAATATGTACGGGCAATCACGCTATCGGGGGACACAGGTGTTTTACGGCGGCGGCAACGCCTGGTCGAAACCGGCGGCCCGGAGTTTGCAGCAGAGCGTTCAGAAGCTATTGCAGCCGGAGAACACCCGACAGGTGAAGCAGACTACCAAAAGCATTTATTTATTGTATCATGCGACCAAGCCTGCGGTATTGGTCGAGTGCGGGTTTTTATCAAACGCCGATGAGCTGGGGCTGCTCAAGCAGGAAGATTACCAGCGGCAATTGAGTTTTTGTATTATTTGTGGAATATTGGATTATCAAAATATAAAGGGATGATGTAATATGGCGAAGCCAAAGACTGTGTATGTTTGCAGCGCGTGCGGCAACGTCAGTGTAAAATGGCAGGGGCGTTGCCCGGACTGCGGCGGATGGGATACCTATGTGGAACAGATACAGTCGCCGGCGGCGCAGCCGATGATAAAAACGGCGCCGGGCCGGCGTGTACAAGCTGTGAAGCTTCAGGAGATTGCGGCTGGAGATGAGAGCCGGTATACCACCGGCTTGTCTGAATTAGACCGTGTGTTGGGTGGCGGACTGGTCAAGGGTTCTCTGGTGTTGCTCAGTGGTGATCCCGGTATTGGAAAATCGACGATTTTATTGCAGATGTGCGGTCAGATGGGACAGAATCTGCAGATTTTATATGTTTCCGGTGAAGAATCTCAGCGGCAACTGAAACTGCGGGCGCAGCGACTGGGCGTTAATCCGGAGCATTTACTGGTCATGACTGAGACGGATGTGGAAACGATCAATGATTCTATCATATCGCACAGGCCTGATCTGGTGCTGGTGGATTCCATTCAGACCATGTGTCTGCAAAGTCTGAATTCTGTTCCCGGAAGCATCGCGCAGGTGCGGGAATGTACAAATGCGTTTTTACATACCGCCAAAAGTATGGAGATCCCGATGGTTCTGGTGGGGCATGTGAATAAAGACGGCGCTATTGCCGGGCCAAAGGTATTGGAACACATCGTAGACGCCGTATTGTATTTTGAAGGCGAAAAGAACATGAGCTGCCGGATTTTGCGCGCGGCCAAAAACCGTTTTGGATCCACCAATGAAATCGGAATGTTTGAAATGGCGGACAGCGGACTGCGGCAGGTGTTAAATCCTTCTGCAATGTTGATTTCCGGGCGACCGAAAAATGTTCCGGGAACCTGTGTGGCGTGTGTGATGGAGGGTTCCCGTCCGGTGTTGGCAGAGGTGCAGGGATTGGTTGCGAAAACAGCGTTTGGCAATCCCAGGCGGACGGCAACAGGTTTTGACTTTAACCGGATGAATTTGCTGCTGGCAGTTTTGGAAAAGCGCGGCGGTTATTATTTTTCAGGTGCGGACGCCTATGTGAATGTCGCCGGCGGGTTGCGGCTGGATGAACCTGCGGCTGATCTGCCGGTGGCGCTGTCGCTGATTTCCAGCCTGAAAGACGCAGTGCTGAACGAGCGGGTTGTAGCTTTTGGTGAGATCGGATTGGCCGGGGAGATCCGGGCGGTTTCAAATGCGGAAGGACGAATATTGGAAGCAGCACGATTGGGCTTTACAAAGTGCGTTTTACCGATTCATAATGTGAAGGGGCTGTCTCAAAAGGCGGCCGGCGCGATGGAAATCATCGGTGTGCGCACGCTGCGCAAGGCGTTTGAAGCTGCGGCGCAGTAAACAATAGAAAATCGCGGCGTTTGCCGGGCAGTCAGGCCGGCGGATGCCGCGATTCTTTGTGTGAGACGACAGATTTTTCCCGCTTTTTTAAATAATGCGGGCATCTGCCGTCGGCGCAGCAGGCGCCCGTCGCCACTTTCAATTCGCACAGGCCCTCTTTTTGATGGGTGCAATCCAGGGAACAGGGAATCATTGCGCGCCTCCATCTTTCAGAAAAATAGATACTTTCATTGTAACCGCTATATTCGCCTTTATACAAAAAATAGATCGAATATTCCGCTGTAGATCTGTTAAACTAACAAATGCATATAGAAAGGGCGGATTGCATTGAAAAAATGGTGTTTTCTGACGGCGTTTTGTATACTTACAGTTTCGATTTTAATTCCCCGGGCGATCACGGCTTCGGTGCCGGTTGTAGAAACATATACGGTTGAGCCGCGAAATTTTGATGTGCAGGTTTCTGCCTCCGGCCTGATCGAGCAGACAAACGCAGTGGTGGTGACGGCTGCGCAGGCAGGGGTGATCCGCTCGGTGTTCGTGGAAGTTGGGAGCAGTGTGCAGCCGGGAGACCGTCTGATAGAGATGGCAGACGGCAGCTTTCTTACTGCGGAACAGGCCGGAACGGTGGAGACGATCGCCCGATCCGGCGGGTCGGTGGCCGCAGGGGAAACAATATTGTCGATGGTGGATACCGCGTCGTTAGCGGCTCGGATCAAAATCGCAGAAGATGTAATCGCAGATATACAGATCGGGCAGACGGTGGAATTGACCGGAAGCGGATTTAAAGACCTCGTTTATACGGGTAAGATCCAAAGCATCAGCGCGGTGGCAAAGGTCGGAAACAGTACTGCGCAGACGACGGTGGAAGCGGTTGTGCAAATCGATGAACCAGATGCGCGACTGAAACCCGGCTTTACAGTAAAGGCAAGCATTACAACGGCAACCATACCGGATGCGATCATTGTACCGTCAGATTGTGTGCAGCAGGATGCGGATACTATCGAATTTGTATATGTGCTGGAAAACGGAAAGGCTGTGCGCCGCCAGGTGACGACGGATCTTCTGACCGCGGATGGGTTGATTATAAAGGAAGGGCTGCAGGCGGGAGACGAGTTAATCTTGGATGCTTCCGGAACGCTTGGACAGGCGCAGCAGGTTGCAGTAATTGTAAAAGGAGCGCAATGAAATTGATCGGGCTTGCATGGAAAAATTTGCAGCGCAAGGGTTTGCGCACGCTGCTGACGATGTTGGGAATCGCGATCGGCGTGGCGTCGGTGGTGTTGATCTCGACGGTAGGGGCGTTGGGCACGAAAGCAGTCAACAGCGAGCTGGACAGCCTGGGACTCAACGGGATTTCTGTCAGCGCACAGACAAACGCGCCGGCGCTGGACGATACGGATCTGCAGATGGTGCGCAATGTGCGGCAGGTGGAGCAGGCGATGCCGGTATTGACCCACAACGGCGAGATACAGACCGTTGACGGTCAGCAGCAGATGATGTTGTGGGGAATTGATGCGGGGGCAAAACAGGTGCTGTCGGTGGAAATTTTGCACGGCAGGATGTTTACGGCCGCGGATATCCGAGGAAAGGCCGCGGTGTGTCTGTTGGATGAGAAACTGGCCGAACAGCTTTTCGGCAGGGAAAACGTAGTAGGAAAGACCGTAACGCTGCCACTGGGGACCCTTTGTGAACAGTATACGATTGTGGGAATTACCCGTGCAGGCAGCGGCATTTTGCAAAGCCTGGCGGGAGATATGGTGCCGCTGTTCGCCTATCTGCCGTATACGACTATGCAGCAGGCTGTCGGCAGCAGCGCCATCGGCCAGATCGCCGTAAAAACCGAGCAGGGAGCCGATGTAGCGCAGGTATCGGCCAATATTTCCGCAGCGCTGCAGCAAAGCAGGGGCAGTAATGAGATCAAGACCGAAAATCTTGCAAAACAACGGGATAAACTGAGTAATCTGTTACAGATCGTGACGGTGGTGCTGTCGGCAATCGGTGCGATTTCACTATTGGTATCCGGGCTTTCGATTATGACGGTGATGCTGGTGTCGGTAGGAGAACGAACGCAGGAGATCGGCGTGAAAAAGGCGATCGGCGCCGGATTTTTTTCGATTTTTTGCGAGTTTCTGGCAGAGGCGTTGACCATTTGTACCATTGGCAGTATAATAGGAGCGGCCGCAGGCCTGGGCGTCGGATTTCTGGCAGCTTCTTCTATGGGTGTTCAGATGATGATAGAGCCGCGTGCGGTTGTCATTGCAATATTGGCGGCCGTTATATCCGGTGTGGTGTTTGGACTGTATCCCGCTTGTAAGGCGGCCCGGCTCAAACCGGTGGATGCGCTGAATTGCGAATAGAGACATACAGTCATACAGGAGGAACACGTGTGCTTTGTGCGATAAGCGGCAGCTACCCGCAGATTCCGGCTCTGGAGCGGTTGGGCTTTGAGGTTTTGCGGGTGCCGCCTAACCGGTCTGTAGATACGCCGGTGTCGGATCATGCAGATATCCAGTTGTGCCGGATCGGCAATACCGTATTCGTTGCGGCGGAACAGCCGGAGCTGGCCGATGCGATCCGGCGACGGGGCTACCGGGTGCGGATGCTCCGCCAGAAATTGCGCGGGATATATCCGGGCGACTGTTTACTGGCGTGCGCCGTGGTTGGACATTATGCATTGCTGCACCCCGGGGCCGTTGCGTCGGAAGTACAGGAATATGTGCAGCAACAGGGTTATCAGATCGTTCCGGTCAGACAGGGGTATGCCCGTTGTGCGGTGCTGCCGGTGGGGGCGGATATGGTGATTACAGCGGATCCCGGCATTGCCGCCGCGTTGCGGCGGATTGGCATAGAGCCGCTGCAGATTCGCCCGGGCGGGATCAGTCTGCCGGGATACGATACCGGGTTTATCGGGGGATGCGGCGGTATGCCGGATCCGCATACGCTGATTGTCAGCGGCGATTTGCGGCAGCATCCGGATTATAAGCAGATACATACGGTTTTACAACGGCGGCGGATCACGCTGTATTGTCTGCCCGGTCCACTGACGGATGTGGGCGGACTGCTGTTTTTTTGTTGAAAATGCTAGTTGCAAAGCGCTTTTTTTGTGCTATAATAATTACATTGTTGATTATATGATTCTGTCGCTTGTATAACCAACGATGATTTTACTGCTGTTCCGGCGTTAAAAAGGATGATAGATATGGAAATCAAAGTTGAACTGGCAAAGACATTAAAACAGAAACCCGCAGATGAGAGCAAACTTGGGTTCGGTTCTATTTTTACCGATCATATGTTTGTGATGCCCTATGACGAGGGGCAGGGGTGGCATGATCCGAAAATTATCCCTTATGGCCCGATCGCGCTGGAGCCGTCGGCCATGTGCCTGCATTACGGGCAGGAGGTTTTTGAGGGGATGAAGGCCTATCGTACCGCGTCGGGGGATATCCGTCTGTTCAGACCTGATAAAAATATGACGCGGCTGAATTCTTCCAATGACCGGCTGTGTATTCCGCTGATCGACGAGGCGTTTGCCGTTCGTGCGGTCAAGGAACTGGTGGGCATCGATAAAGACTGGGTACCGCATCAGGCGGGAACGTCGCTGTATATCCGCCCGTTTATTATTGCAATCGATCCGCATGTGGGCGTGCATCCGGCTAAGCATCTGTTGTTTATCATCATCCTGTCGCCGGTAGGGGCATATTATCCGCAGGGGCTGGATCCGGTGGATATTTATGTGGAAAATCAATATGTGCGCGCCGTAAGAGGCGGCATGGGCTTTGTGAAGACCGCCGGAAATTATGCGGCGTCTTTAAAGGCGCAGGAGGAAGCGGAAAAACAGAATTATACGCAGGTATTGTGGCTGGACGGCGTAGAGCGCAAATATATTGAAGAAGTCGGCACCATGAATGTGTTTTTCGTAATTGACGGCGAAGTGGTTACACCGTCGCTGGATGGTTCGACTTTGCCGGGCATCACCCGGATGTCGTCTATTGAACTGATGCGTTCCTGGGGAATGCGGGTCACCGAGCGCAAGCTGTCCATTCAGGAGGTTTATGAAGCGGCGCAAAACGGCAAACTGGACGAAGCCTTCGGCACCGGAACAGCTGCGGTCATTTCACCCATTGGCTCGCTGAAATGGGGCGAGAACATGATGCATATTAACGGCGGTAAAATCGGACCGATCTCGCAGCGTCTGTATGATGAGCTGACCGGGATCCAGTTTGGAACCAGACCGGATACCATGGGCTGGACAACTTCTATTTCGGAATGATCAGCGCCGGTCGTTGTTTCGTCAGGGGTTGACACGGATTGACACCGAATTTAATAAATTGCATAACAGACCGAAAAAATATTGATTTTTTCGGTCTGTTGTACTATAATGATAAATAATATATAAAATAATATCAATCTTTGGAGGGGTCGGGTATGAAAAAAATCCTTTGCTTATTGCTGGTAGCGGCAATGACGGCGCTGGTTTTCACATCCTGTGGGGAAAATGCTGAAGCGAATGTTTTGACGGTAGCCACGAATGCAGAATTTGAGCCATATGAATTTTTGGATTCTAACGGGAATGTGGTTGGTTTTGACGCAGATTTGATCAACGCGATTGCTGATAAACTGGGGATGAAAGTTGCGTTTAAAAATATGGAGTTTGAGGGTGTGATCGCAGCGGTAACCTCGAACACTTGTCAGGTGGCGATTTCCGGCTTGACCATTAACGCCAAAAGAAGCCAGTCTGTAGATTTTTCTAATCCTTATCATGAAGGCGTGGCGCAGGTTTTGATCGTCAGGACGGACGACAACGTATTTACCGGGACGACAAAAGAGCAGCTTGATGAACAGCTTAAAGGGAAAAATATCGGTGTTTGCACCGGTTTTACCGGCGCGGCGTATGCCAATGGCGATGAAGAATGGGGCTTTGAGAAAATCGAAGACGCTACGGTGAAAACCTATGAAAATATCAGTCTGGCCATTAATGATCTGAAAAGCGGCAGTATTGATGTTATTATTATGGACGATCAAGTTGCGAAAAACGCTGCCTCGACAGATAATAATAAATCGGATATCCGGGTGATTGACGTCCCGCTGACGGTAGAATCTTATGCAATAGCGGTTCCGAAAGGCGATACCGAAATGAAACAAAAAATTGACGATGCACTGGCTGAGCTGGAGGAGTCCGGTGAGCTGGATCAACTGAAAGAACAATGGGAACTCTGATTCAGGGTTATTAAGGTTTATAATAAATGTTTGATAATTTTTTTGAAAAGTTTTATAACGCATTCATATCCAACGAGGGCTATAAGTTGATGATTGACGGTCTTGGCAACACCATACTTATAGCCCTTGTGGCTTTGTTGATCGGTATTGTCGCAGGCTCGTTGGCGGCGCTGGCAAAGGTTGTGCAGAGCCGGGACGTGGTTGCCAGAGTGTTTCGGCTGATTGCCGATATGTATATTACGGTGATACGCGGTACGCCGGTTATGGTACAGCTGATGCTGGCCTATTTTGGGATTGCCGCGTCCATGCGCTTTGATAATGCGCTGGTTGTTGCCATTATTGTATTTGGGTTGAATTCCGGCGCCTATGTTGCGGAGATTATCCGAAGCGGTATTTTGGCGGTGGATATTGGTCAGATGGAAGCCGGTCGGTCGCTGGGTTTAAGCTATGCTACGACGATGAAGGATATTATTTTTCCGCAGGCAATCAAAAATATTTTGCCGGCTTTGGGTAATGAATTTATCGTATTGATTAAAGAAACATCGGTGGCTGGCTTTATTACGGTGTTTGATCTGACGCGGGCCGCCCGGGCCATCGTTGCAGATACATATGAAGCGTTTGTACCATATCTGGTATTGGCGGCGGTTTATCTGGTGTTGGTATTGATCGCGACCTTCTTTATCAACCGTCTGGAAAGGAGGCTTCGCAAAAGTGATCGTCGTTAAGAATTTATATAAGGATTTCGGCAAGGATATTCACGTTCTCAAGGGGATTGATGCACATATCCAG
>CALWVC010000062.1 GCA_944384865.1 uncultured Clostridia bacterium | reverse complement strand
CCAACCCCGCATCAGCTGTCAGGAACAGACAAAACCCCCGGCTTAAACCAAAAGTTATGCGTTTTTGTGATCTATCGTTTAAAGCAAACTGACAATATAGGGTATAATCATTGCCAGAATACTCTCCGCCATATAACCAATGACCGGTGCAAACATATTCACTCCGCCGGCTGCGGCCAGTTCCTGCCGCCCGGTAGTCCCCGCCGCCTTTAGCGCGTGGATTTTTTTATATACATATCGGCGGTAAAGCGTATCTCCAAACATCCCAAACAACACGTTGACAAGTAAAGATAACAGCCCCAGCACCATCAGCACGATAAAGTTTCCGCTGGAAACAAACCCCGCCATTGCGCTCGGATCGCCGTACAGCGAACCGGACAACAGATCTGATGTCAACCCCAGCAGATAAGTCAGCGAGGCAACCAAAGCTTTAAACAGCACCACCAGCGTGCCCGATTTATAACATTTCCGGGCCAGCAGCCAGCATTCCGGCAGTAAAAACGCCAACCAGTTCCACCCGACTTTTGTATGCTGCTGTATCTGTTTGCGGAATACACGCAAATAGCGAAACGGATTCATAACCACAAAATCCATGATTTCGCCGGCAGTTACCCCATCCAGTTCTTCATTGCGGTCCACCTGCGGCATTGTATAGGGCGACGCATAAGGCGGCGTCTGAAACGGCGATGCAAACGGCTGGCCGAAAGGCGTATTGCCCGGCTGACCGCCGGTCAGCGGCATTTTACAATTTGGACAGATCAGCATATTATCAGAAATAGGCGTCCCACAATTAGGGCAGGGCCTGACCTGTTGGTTTTGCTGCTGCTCTTCTTTTTCCGGTTCCGGCGGTTTCCACTGCTGCGGCGTTCCATGCTGTTGTTCAAAATGGCAATGCCCTTCCAACTGGTAACACGCCCGATGATGCGGCGCACCGCAAACCGGGCAGACTACAATATCGTCATCCTCAAACAATTTGGCGTGACACACCGGGCAACACAGGTTTTCATATTTATTCAAAACGCAGATTCCTTCCTTTTACGCATTCAAAAGCGAATGAATGGTTTTAAAATATTCCTTTCCGTAATTATGAAACTCCCCATTTTGCACCATACATTGAAGCTGCCGCATGGAAACCCAGCGTACAGCAGATACCTCCTCTTTCTGGAGCGACAGTGTCTCCAGTTCTATATCCCGCCGCAAATACCAAATGTCGTTTACCGCGTTTTTGCGGATTCTCCGAGCCGCTAGCTGTAACTCGGCCGGATTCGCGGCAATCGACAATTCCTCATAGAGTTCGCGACATGCGGCCTGTTTGGAACTCTCGCCCGCAATGGCAGAGCCGCCGGTCGCAGCCCACTCACCCGGCATCGGCCGCTTATGTGCCGCACGCTGTTGAATCAACAGACGATTCCCACTGTCGATTACCCAAATATGCACGACCAGATGATATTCGCCTTTTTCAAAATGCATATGTCCCCGAACGGTAGTTTTTCCGGTAGGCACGCCATCACAATCAACAATATCCCATATCTCCACCACTGCCCGTCCTTTCTCTGATTCCGTCCCGATCCTGCCATAGACAACAGACCGCAGTCACACAGCCGTATAGTATCGCGCAAATGTATATGCAATAACCGGGACCCTTCAATCTCCAGTGTTTATATTATTCTACAATATTTTTATAATAATAGCAAGAAAAAGATATTAGATTTTACCGCTTTATTCCTAAAAATCTACAATCATCGAATGTTTCGACCCACGAACAGTAATCCTGCTCGACTACCGCACATCTGTGGCACCGGTAATGCAAAAACACACCAACAGTAAACAGTATTTTCCACGCGAAAATGATATAAAAAACAATTGACTTTCGACAAAAAATATGTTTTAATTGTTACGACGCTTTAGTGTCACGCAACTTTAAAGCAATAAAGTGAAGGGGAGAAACAGGTTGGATACTTCTGCAATCATCTGGATTACCATCGGCGTATACGTTATATTTATGGTCGTCACCGGTATTTTAAACAAACAAAACGCCTCTACCCTGTCATCTTTTACCGTTGGCGGGCGAAACGCCGGCGCCTGGATCTCGGCGCTCAGTTATGGCACCGCTTATTTTTCAGCAGTCATGTTTATCGGCTATGCCGGTAATACCGGGTGGTCGTTTGGATTATGGGCTATCGCCGCCGGCATCGGAAACGCGGTCTTTGGCACCTGGCTGGCCTGGAAAGTGCTGGCTCGGCGCACACGGGATATCGCTACCCGCCTCAATTTGAAAACCATGCCCCAGTTTTTCAGCGCCCGCTATGACAGCACCCGTCTGAAATATTTTTCGGCGGCGGTGATCTATATTTTTCTGCTTCCCTATTCCGCATCGGTATATAAGGGGCTGACCTCGGTCTGTTCGGTGTTGTTGAATATCGACGAGCGGGTCTGCATGGTGGTAATTGCCGTTGCCAGCGCGGTTATTCTGGTTTTAGGCGGTTATCTGGCTGCGCTGAAAGCTGATTTTATTCAGGGCATCATTATGATGGTGGGTATCGTATTATTGATCATCTTCGTCATGCGTGCCCCCGCGGTATCTGACGGTGGGCTGAGCCGTCTTTGGGATTATATGCAGCAGCATGGTATGGCGCCGCTGCGCACTGACAGCGCCATCTCACTGATCGCCACTGTATTGATGACCAGTTTTGGAACCTGGGGGCTGCCGCAGATGATTCACAAGTATTATGGCATCAAGGATGATCGTGAGGTCAAACGTGGCACTTCTATTTCTACATTTTTCTCGTTGCTGGTAGCGGGTGGCGGCTATTTCATCGGCTCGCTCTCCCATCTGTTTTTCGCAGACACGCTGCCTGCCGGCGGTAAGGATTATATTGTTCCCAACATGCTGGTGCAGGCCAATTTGCCGGCCGTGCTGTTGGGCGTGGTTCTGGTATTGCTGATCGCCGCGTCGGTATCCACGCTGTCTTCTATCACATTGTCTGCCTCCACAACGCTGTCGATAGACTTAATCATGCCCAATTCCAAAAAATTCAATGAACGCTCCGGCGCGATATTAACCAAAGTTCTTTGCCTGTTGTTTGTTGCCGCCTCCTATATCATCGCAAATACCGACACGCCCATTTTGGATATGATGTCCTATTCCTGGGGGATTTTATCCGGTTCGTTTTTAGCGCCCTATTTGCTGGCGCTTTATTGGAAACGGGTCACCCGCAAAGCGGCCTGGGCCGCAGTCTTAACAGGATTTATCACTGCTTTTGTCCCGGCCGGGTCCATGCTGATCAATCTGTTTCCCCATCAAAACACGGGGATATTCGGCATCACCGAACAGCTGGCGGCCATGGGCCCACAGTTTGCCTGCGCCGCTATGCTGTTGTCGTTAGGCGTATGCGCCGCAGTCACATGGGGAACATCCAGGTCTACGCTAAAGCAAACAGAATTTTACAATTCGGCGTATTGATGACATAAAACTCGTAATTTTCAGGCAAAAGCTCTAAAGAACAGCTTAAAATTTCTACACCTTGTCTGTATTGCTTTGTGGAAAAATGATGATACAATATAGTTACCATTTTGACAAAGGGGCTGTTCCCATGAAAAAAGCGATCCTTTCTGTGATGTTGCTGTGTTTTCTGTTTTTCTGCGTCTCCTGTTCGGCAGATCCCGGCGCCGTAACGGAAACGACTGTGAACCAAACCGAGACCACTGCACAGAATCCGGCGGCGTCCGCTGCAATGCAGTTTGCCTCCAATATCAAAGTCGGATGGAACCTGGGCAACACACTGGATGTGCCCGGCACCGATCCTGCTACCGCTGAAACCGGCTGGGGGAATCCATATACCACAGCACAGACTTTTCAGACTGTCAAGGCCAAGGGCTTCAATGCCGTGCGCATTCCCGTAACCTGGCGGGCGTTTATTGGCGACGCGCCGGATTATACGATCAACGCTCAGTGGCTGGCCCGGGTCAAAGAGGTGGTGGATTATGCGATCTCAAACGATTTGTATACGATTATCAATATCCATCATGACGGCGGCGAAGACGGGTATGACAACGGTGCATGGCTGATTCCGGACGAATCGCACCGCGCGGATATTTTCGCCAAATTCAAAGCGGTCTGGACACAGATTGCCGACTATTTCGAGGAATATGATGAAAAACTCATTTTTGAGGGCATGAACGAGGTGCATACCGCCGGTGACTGGACCGGCGCCACCGAAACCGTAGCTTATGTAAATGAATTGAACGCAGCGTTTGTGGAAACGGTACGGGCAACCGGCGGAAACAATCAAACCCGATTTCTGATGGTTCCAACTTACGCCGCTTCGGTTGGCGCGACTGCCGTTTGGGGTATGCGCCTGCCGGAGGACGACCGTCTGCTGATATCGGTACACGCTTATACGCCCGGCGATTTCGCCTTTTCCTGGGGCGATACCACCACCTATGATCCCACCGCTAACCAGAGCGAACTGGAGACGCTGTTCTCCCGGCTGAAAACGGAGTTTATTGACAAGGGCGTGCCGGTCATTATGGGTGAATGCGGCGCCGTTTTTAAAAATAATGATCCAGAACGTATCAAATGGGCGACGCACTTTGGCGGCACAGCTTATGCATACGGGGTCAAGTGCTTCTGGTGGGATAACGGACTTTTTGGCAGTGAAGGCGAAAGCTTTGGTCTGTTAAACCGCCAAACACAAGCCTGGGAACACACGGATGTGCTGAATGCTTTTATTTCTGCCTGCACCTCCGGTTTATAAGCAGGTAAATCAAAACCCCCGGTAGAACTGCAAAAGTCAATAGACAGTAGACAGAAAAAGCCAAAAAGGTTTAGCGAAAGCCTTGTTCAATTCTAAACTGAACGGGGCTTTTGTAATGCAGCTTGTGATATTGTCAATATCATTACGCTCAAATCGCATACTACCCAGCCGGTTTTCATCTTCAACCGTGCATTTAAAGCTCGCTAACCAGCGCTGATGTTCTTCATGCAAATAGCAATCTGCTGATCTAGAAGCTGCTGCGAGATCTGGTATCTGTTCGGTTTTTGTTCCCTCTTTTTTCACTTGTAGTATCCGCGCTGCGAGAAACACAAAACAGTTCACATAACCAATCCACAGAAAATCTACGGTATAACCGATCTATTTGAGAAAAGCAATATCGCTTTAATGCTTTTGTTGGCCGCACCTCCTTTCCGCCTCGTATACTTTCTTTTATTTTGCCAACTCCAATTCCGCTTTGGCTGATTCATACCGAAGCTGTTCAACTCCACTCATATCTTTTTTATTTGCATATCGACACAATGGATCCCCTGGTTTCCGTTTGTTTTCGAGTGCTGATTCTCCTTGCTCCAGATACAAACTTACCCATTCGTGAATCAGACGAGCGTTAATCCCCGCCTCCCGGCTTACTTCTTTACTGCTCTGCCACTCAATTACACGCTTTGCGATTTTTACGTTCTCACCCTTTGAATAATATCGCTTTCGTTTCCCTTTCGGGTTTCCTATTTATATTGCCTCCTTATACATCTAGCAGACTTCTTGTGTCTACTATCTTTTTACCATATCAGTAGACCCGGGGGTATTTCCACGCATAAATGATCCAAAATAAGCCGAAAGGGAACAGATGTTTTCCCTTTCGGCTTATAATATTTATATGCTTTAAACGCGCACAGCATCAAACGACCAACACAATAACATCCTCTATCAGGCTGCCACCTCAGAGCAAAAACTGTTATTCTCAGAAATTTACCGCCCGGCCGCAGTTCTTATATTGCGGCATGTAAACAACCTGTACTTTTAAAACACCACATGCTCTCTGGCAGACTGTAAAACCGAGGCCGCAATATTACAAGCCCGGGAACTGCCCGCGCCGCCGTGTTCTACCAATACGACAAAAGCCAGCGGTAACTCTTCATCCGTCGTAAATCCTACAAATACCGAATGCGGCGTTTGATCTTCACCAACCTCGGCCGTACCGGACTTTGCACACACATCCAGCCCCGGGAACCGCCAGGTTCCGTAATTATTTTTCACCGCATTACGCATCAGCTCGGTTACTTCGGTGCAGATCTTACTGTCAAACACCGTCGTCGAACCGCGAAACAGATTCATATGCAGCGGAATCCCCATCGGAGAGGTGATACTCTCTACCATATAAGGATTGGGTGTACTGCCGCCGTTGGCAATCCCGCCTAACATGGTGATATATTGCAGCGGGTTCATCATATTGGTAAACTGCCCCATACCCGCCCAGGCCAGGTCAATATCACGGGTGGCGGAAATATCAAAAAAACTGGTGGCCGCCGAAATACCGTCCATCGAAAACGACTGATTAAACCCGGCTTTCTGCGCAAAATCGTCCAGCTTTTGCTGTCCCACATCTACGGCAAGCTGACTGAAATATGCATTGCAGGAGTGGGCAAACGCCTCGGTGAGGGTCTGTGTACCGTGATAGCCCATGCAGGATACCCACTCGCCGTCGATCTCCACACCGCCCTGGCAGACATATTCACGCTCATAAATATCTGAAAATGTATCAATACCCGCCGCCGCAGTGATAATTTTAAAGGTCGATCCCGGCGTATAGGTGGCGGATAAAAAACGATTGATATATACCCCCGCGTATGCGCCGTCTTTGGCCTTCTGTACATCGTCGGCGTCTTCAATATCATAAGTCGGTGTGCTGACCATACAGATCACTTCACCGGTTTTATAATTATAAACCCCTACCGTTCCCGCGTCGTTCCCCAATCCTTCAAGCGCCGTCGCGCAAACGTCGGCATCCAGCGTAGTTTGCAGGTCATTGCCAGTATTCTGCAACTGATAAACGCCGTCGATCAAATTATAATCGCAAAGTGCTCCCAGATATTGACTTTGCAGGCCGGTTTTAATAAACCCGTCCAGATCACCCACCGCATGTAACGTGGCCTTCCGGATCGAACGACTGTCATTATAGATACGCTCTCCATTTACGGTCTGCGCCAGCACCGTTCCATTGCGGTCGGTAATCTTCCCGGCCCGGCTAATCTGCCCGTCATTGAACAGATGGGTATTGGCGGGATACAGCGCCCAATCAGATGCATCTGTCACATAAAAGCAGCAAAACACAATCAGCCCGGCAAGAAACACGCCGGAAATAATCAGCATCACGATCGCGCGCAGAGACATTTGCTTCATGGAAATCTCCCTTCTGTCCTTTTTATAGAGCTATCAGCGATTATGCGCGGGCGCGGCCTGTCCGTGTGCCGCGGGCCGCTGACGGCGCAGATGCGTTCTGCCCGGTCTGTTGCCCGATCGCCTTGATGAAACTGAGCAACGCCCAGCTTGCGATCATGCTGGATCCGCCGTTGCTGACAAATGGAATCGTTACGCCGGTCAGCGGTAACAAGTCTGTAGATCCGAAAATATTTAATGAAGCCTGAAAGATAAACAGCCCAGCCGCAGCACAGGCCGCGATTGCATAATATGCCGAACCGGTGCGCCGGGTGCATTTAAACGCGTAAATCGCAAGAATAATAAAGCAGGCACAGATACAAAATGCAGCGATCATGCCCCATTCCTCACAGACAAAGCCAAACACCAGATCGGTATCCGCCGCGGCGACTTTATAGAGATTGCCGTTGCCGCCGCCCAATCCAAACAGACCGCCGCTGGCGATCGCAATCATGGTTCTGGTTTGCTGATAACCCTGATCCGCCGCCATTTCCCAAACATGCCTGTAGGCCGCAAACCGATTGGTCACATAAGGCATCACATTGATGATCACCACGGCGCCTACTACCGCCACCGCCAAAATTACCAGGATCGGGCGGATATCCCCCGACCGCATATAACAGATGATCAACATCGTTACAAAATAGATGGACGCCGTTCCAAAGTCCCGCATTAAAAACAGCGCGCCGATACAACAACAGGAAAAGCCCAGAAATAATACAATATTTTTAGCGGTCAGTAGCCGTTCCAACGTCGCAGCGCCCACAAAAATAAACGCAAATTTGATCAGCTCCGACGGTTGGAAGGAAATTACCGATCCCAGTCTGATCCAGTTCCTGGCGCCGTTCAGATTCTCGCCGAAAATCAAGTTAACCACCAGCAGTAAAATGGTGGCGCCGGCGACAAAATACCGCAGCTTCATTGTCAGTTCAATATCGCGGAAAATAAAGCAAAAGCCAGATAACAAGCCAATGCCGATTACGGCGCACAGCAACAGTTTCATCGTTGAAGACGGCGCAGCCGACGCCGCCACCAGCATTCCGAACGTCGTCAAAAACAGCCCCAGAATTTCAATCTGGATATTGCCCCGAAACCGGCGGATCCCAAAATAGACCCACTCCCCT
>CALWVC010000061.1 GCA_944384865.1 uncultured Clostridia bacterium | reverse complement strand
TATGATGAAGCGGCGCAGACCGGCCTGCTGCGGCATATCTATATCCGAAAGGGGTTTGTCACCGGGCAGATTATGGTGTGTCTGGTGATCAATGGGAAATCCCTGCCCGGTGCAGACCGGCTGGCGGGATCTCTGCTGCAGGTCTGCGGCGATATCCGAACAGTGATGCTCAATCACAACACCACAGACACCAATGTGATTTTAGGCGACCGCTATACGGTATTGTATGGCGACGGCGTCATCACCGACCGGCTGGCGGGGGTGGATGTGCGCATTTCGCCGGGTTCTTTTTATCAGGTCAATCGGGATATGGCACAGCGGCTGTATCAGATCGCGGCCGCGTTTGCCTGCCCCGACGGCAAAACAGTGTTGGATCTGTATTGCGGCGCGGGGACGATTGGGCTTTCAATGGCTGCGCGAGCCAAGCGAATCATTGGAGTAGAGACGGTGAAAAGCGCGGTGAAAGATGCGCGGGCCAATGCGATACGAAACGGTATAGAGAATGCGGATTTTTATTGCGATACCGCGCTGCACGCGGCGCAGACGCTGGGGATCGCGCCGGATATAGTACTGCTGGATCCGCCCCGCAAGGGCGCGGGGGAACAACTGGTGTCGGTCATCGCCGGTTCGTTTCAACCCGAACGGGTGGTGTATGTGTCCTGTGATCCGGCGACGCTGGCGCGGGATCTGAAGCTGTTTTTCCAACAGGGCTATGTGGTGCAGGCGGTGCAGCCGGTGGATCTGTTCCCCCGTACCGCGCATGTAGAGACGGTAGTATTGATGTCAAAAACCGAAAAATGATGCCAGAAAAACGGCTTGTTTGTGGCATTTTTTCGGGATAGACAGCAGTTTTGCGCACTTAGAACTGCCTGTTCAGCGAAATATATCCAAAGGTCGAAAGTGAACTTTTCCGACGAAAGTCTCCAAAATATATCCTTATCAAATTTAGTGATTTTCCGACTATACAAATATTGACAAGTCCAGTTCTGCCTTGACAAGGAATGCATGACGTAATGCTTTTTATTTTTAAAAAAAGTGTCAACCATCATTGACTATTTAACAATAGCCTGTTGAAAAAGCCAAGTTCTCGCTTGGCTTTTTTCATATATGGAATAATAAGACAAAAGCAAATATTATCCGCTACACGGGGCATTATAAGCACGTTTGCTCGCCGTCAGTGCGGAAATCGCAAACATATGCAATTATACCGTATTAGCTAGCCAATATGGTATAATTAAAGTAGTGATGAAAAGTGCTGAAAACAGGAAGATAATTATTACGCTTTTTTGAAATATAGCCTTTTTAGCATATTCCCATTTCCTTATTGTTTTCTCGGCATAAACCCTATAGGTGTAATATAGCAAATATTTAATTTTTTCGCCACACAATATGCCGACAGTTCCCCTAAAAAGGTTTCTTTTGTAAATGTTTTATAAATTTATTAAATATTCTTTGTACATTCTTTGTGCAATACGAAAAATATACGTAAACTGCTTGCAATTACAAAAAATATGTGATATTTTCTAAATAGTTACAATTTAATTGCTTATACTTACGAAAAGAGTTGTATTTTGCAGAAAAATTTTTATAAATATTTTAGGCGAATTTTTCCATTTTACATATAGGATTGATGTGAAAATTATGCGGGAACTTAGCCCGAAAGCGAAAAATATGCTTGAAACAGTGGGGAATTTTATTTTCTCGTTTATTACTGCGCTGGTCGTTATTGTAGCTGTGGCTTTTGTGGCGGTCAAGCTCCTTGGCTGGAATATGTTTTCTATCGACAGCGGAAGTATGGAGCCGCTGTATCCGGTGGATGCGTTGGTGGTCGTACAGGACACCTCCCCGGAGAAGATAGAGGTGGGGGACGTTATTACCTATGTTCTCAATAAAGATGGGGTGCTGGTCACTCACCGTGTTGTCGGAGTTGATCCTTCTGATCGGACTTTTACTACCAAGGGAGATGCCAACAACAGCGAGGATCCTCCCGTATTGTGGGATAATGTAGTAGGCAAGGTGCTTTTGGGGATTCCCTTTATTGGCAAGCCTATGCGGTATCTTACAGACATTGAAAACCGGCCGATTATTATCGGAGTGATCGTCGGTTTATTTGTCGTTTCTTTTGTATGGGATTTTGCAGTCCGCAGAAGACAAAAGCGCTGCAGTCCGCAGCCCCGGCAGGAGGAGAGTGACAGTGTGGCGGAGCAGAAGCCAAAAGCCGAAGATACTGCGAATAATGATATAGTCGCGACCAAGTCGTCGCCGGATGATACCGGTCAGTAATAGATTTTTTGGTTTGGGGTTTTATTCGGCTGAAGTCGTTATCACTTCACCGCGTTAAAACGATAGATTGCAAAGAAGGAGGAACAATATGAGGAAAAGTCAGAAATTGATGTTTATATGTCTGATGCTTACCTTGATCGCAGTGGTAACCGTTGCGCCGACATACTCATGGTTGTCTTCAACGAGTCAGCCCGTAGTTAACACCTTTGCTGGCGGCGTAATTTCCATCAAGCTGGACGAAGCTTTGGTTGATACGGACGGACAAGCCATTGAGGGCGAAGGAGCGCAGCGTGTAAACAGCAACTCGTACAAGTATGTTGCAGGTGCGCGGCTGGACAAGGATCCGACTCCTACTGTGCTGAAAGGCAGTGAAGAATGTTATGTGTTCATCTGCGTGGAAAACGGCCTTTCCGACCAATTCATCATTAATTATGACACACAGTCATGGCTTAAGGTCGCAGAGGCTGACGGTAAGGCAGTTTATGTCTACAGCACAAAGGTGGACGCTTTGGCTTCGGAAGCAGATATAGTTCTGAATCCGATCTTTACGACGGTTACTGTATCTGATGATCTGACGGCTGAGGACATCGAGACGCTTGGAGAAAGAACGCTTTGCGCAACGGCGTACGCTGTACAGACTAAGGCAATTACGGCGCAGGCTGCTATCGACCTTGCGGTAAGTCAGTTCCTGCCGGACGGTGCAGCCACCGACTACCCGGAGATCGGTTAACACACGCGTAAATCTGAAAGAAGGAGGTATTTTTTATGAAGAAAAGCAGGGGACAATTTATCGCCTGCAAGCAGTTTTTTTTGTTCATGCTGTGTATTTGCCTGGTATTGGGACTAACCTCACAGCCTGTGAAAAGCACTGTATCTTATATTACCTCGCTTTCGGCAACCTGCGTGAATACTTTTGCGAGCGATGCAATGTCAACGCCCGACGAGCCATCTGAACCCGACGAGCCATCTGAACCGGACGATTCCTCAGAGCCGGGCGAATCGGAAAGCCCGTCAACAGGTAACGACGACCATCTGGCGTTTTACTTACTTGGTATATGCATCAGCCTTGCAGGACTTATGCTGACCGGAAAGTCGGGCGGTAAAAACCAAAAAGAAACCCATTAGCAATGGGTGGTGCAAATGCGAAATCAACCGGAAGAACTTAAACTCCCGCAACGCAAATGCATGGCAAATCTTAATCAAGATGCTCGAAACGGTGAAGATGTTTACCGTTTCTTAAGCATAAAAAATGAAAGGATAAATTATTATGGCTCAAAGTAAAAAAATAAGACTATTAACCACAGGCGTAGCTACAATATTAGCGGCGGCTGCGCTGATAGGCGGCGGAACGCTCTCCTATCTTAAAAGCGAAACCGAGGACGTAGTCAACGAATTCAACCCTAATCAGGTAACGGTTGACCTGGCCGAAACCACCGATAATGATTACGAGATCATTCCCGGAACAACTGCGGAAAAAGACCCTAAAGTTACGGTTAACAACACCGTAGATTCTTATGTTTACGTAGTGGTTACCGATAACACCGACGGGCTGGTTGATTATAAAATCGCCGAGGGCTGGGAGCCGCTTGACGGTTACAAGGGCGTTTACTACCGTGAGGTAGCAGCAGACGATGAAGTAAAGGAATTCTACGTGCTTGAAGGCAACAAAGTTAGTTATGACGCGACTCTTGAAAACACCCATATGGTTGATGAAGATGGCATCCTTAAAGAGGGTCTTGCCCTGACCTTCAAGGCGTATGCGATTCAGCAGGCCGGCTTTGAAAGCGCAAAGGACGCTTATGATAAGGAACTCACCTGCTGCATTACAACCGGCGAGAAGCTTCAGCAGGCTATCAACGATTGCGAGCCGGGCGGCACAGTAAAGCTTTGTATGGATATTACAACGGATATACCGATTGTTATCACTGATAAAAGCATGACGCTTGATTTAAATGGATATACGCTGGATGCCGGAGGTGTATCAATCGGTAACTATGCTTCAAATACAGATATCGCTGTGAAGGTTAAAGGCGGAACCGTTAAAGGTGGCAGTGCCGATTATTGGTTTATGCCGATTGACGTTTACAGTGATGGCGCAAACTATGAAGTAGATTTTACTCTGGAAAATGTAACGGTTGAATCAGATGATGATATAGAAGCTGCGGTTAAGTCGTACGGACATGGTATTGCCATGACTCTTAAAAATTGCAATGTAACCGGAATGGTACAAGCTACCGATTCGCATCTTGTAATAGAAAGCGGTAGATATACCGCAAGAGAAAACGATAGATGCGGCGTTTATGCAAACTTCGGCGCTGAAATCCATGGCGGAACATTTACGGCAGTTGCGGCAGAGCAGTATATTTTTGAAGTGGGCGGCTATGATTACGACTTTGTAATTCATAACGGTGAATTTAATACCGAAAATTATTATACAATCGTCTCGGTCAGTGGTGGTACCTTATCCAACTATGTAAAAATCGAGGGCGGTACTTTCAATGACACGCCTTATACCCCCGAGATGTATGACGATGTAGCTATTAAAAAAGGAGAACTATAATATTCTCCCGACAGCATTGTCAAAAACAAATTTCAATGTTAATCATGGCAAATTTGTTGTTAAGAAAGGATGTTTATTATGGCTCAAAGTAAAAAAATAAGACTATTAACCACAGGCGTAGCTACAATATTAGCGGCGGCTGCGCTGATAGGCGGCGGAACGCTCTCCTATCTTAAAAGCGAAACCGAGGACGTAGTCAACGAATTCAACCCTAATCAGGTAACGGTTGACCTGGCCGAAACCACCGATAATGATTACGAGATCATTCCCGGAACAACTGCGGAAAAAGACCCTAAAGTTACGGTTAACAACACCGTAGATTCTTATGTTTACGTAGTGGTTACCGATAACACCGACGGGCTGGTTGATTATAAAATCGCCGAGGGCTGGGAGCCGCTTGACGGTTACAAGGGCGTTTACTACCGTGAGGTAGCAGCAGACGATGAAGTAAAGGAATTCTACGTGCTTGAAGGCAACAAAGTTAGTTATGACGCGACTCTTGAAAACACCCATATGGTTGATGAAGATGGCATCCTTAAAGAGGGTCTTGCCCTGACCTTCAAGGCGTATGCGATTCAGCAGGCATCATTTGATGATGCAGCCGCTGCATTTGCGGCAAAGGATTCAGTAATCACAAATGACAACACAGAGGCAAAAAACGCCATTGCGGCAGGCACGCCTGTAGTTTTGACAGGGGATGTTACAGTTGATGTGGATACACTCAATGGCGCAGGCGGCGCTGACATCAATCTGAACGGAAATAAACTGACGGTTTCAGGTGACGGCGACTCGGTAGTGGTTGCTTCAGGTGAGTCTTTAACCTTGAAGAACGGTAATATTGAAATGACAAACATCGAAGATCCGAACTATGCAGGTCTTGCCGTAGGCGAAGGCTCTGCAGTAGTGCTTGATAATGTTGATATAGATCTTGGCGATGGCAGTATCCTTGTAGACTACGGCATTGAAACAGCAAGCATCGATGTTATCAATTCAACCATTACTACCGATAGCTATTTTGCAATATCCACCAATGCGTTGAATACGCAGACCGGTCAAGGCGTTGTAATTAACGTTATCAAATCTAACCTGATTGTAGATGGTCAGGGAGACGGCGACTGCACAGGTATTTTGATGAATGTACCCGGCAGGTTGACCGTTACCGATTCTGACATCACTGCAGGCCGTCAGGCTGTAATTGTCCGCACCGGTAATGCTACGATTACGAACAGCACGCTTAACAATACGCTTGCGTATACCGAGGCAAATTGGGCCAAGTATGATGAAAGCAAATGGGGCGCCGGAAACGAAGTTCCTGTAGCCGTTCTGGTAGTAGGCGACCGTTCTACCTCTTATCCATGGGACGCTTCCTGCATACTGAAAAGCGTAACGCTTAACTACGGTAAAACGACAGACCGTGCACCTATCTACGCTGCTGCATATGACGGACAGACGACGACAATAGACGGTGTGTCTCCGGATGTGGTAACTGTTTCTTCTGATGCAGGTGGAGTAACCGTTACTCCGTAACGGAATATACTTATAAGATCACGCGGTGGCAGGCTGCAAAAACATTGTAGCCAAAATTCCACCCCTGTAAAATAAAGCAGCAGGCTTTGAGCAGATTTTGCTTAAAGCCTGCTGTTTTTTCAAAAAATGCACACAGCCGTGTTTCGGGCGGATTTGAATATCTAACAAAAGTTTGCGCGCTAATTTGTGTATATACACCAAAATATATCCAAACCCCTGCAATTACCGGCGATATTTTCGGTATCGTATGATATTGCCAGAGATACTGCCTATAACACCGTCAGCATTCTTGTGCACAACTTGCTTGGCTTGAGTGCATGGCGCTCTGTTCAAAAACAAGTCCAAGTGGAACCATTCCCTAAAATAAGTCAAGCGGGTTAAGACAATGAACCTCCACCCTATCAGACGGTCAAGTATTATATAGTAGCAATTGCGAAATGTTGGCCTGATCCCATTGACAAACAGGGTTTAGACAGTAAAATAGATAATAGGTATATCAGGCGCTGGATATGTTCCCAAGAACCATACAAAAAACGCCTCTGAATCAGCCAATATTCAGACATCAATCAGAGCATGTCGCGCCATGTCGAAACGGTTGTTTTGCTACAGCAGGCAAAGTAAAAACAGAAGCAATGGTGAAAAACTGTGAACCGTGAATAATAAAATTCCGGATTTTGATAACCATGAATATTACAAGTTGTTTTTGGAAAGAGATCTGGATGATCTTTTGCATTATGATTGGTCCAACGGCTATCAGTTTGTATTGTATCAGGACAGAGATTGCGGCGCCTGGATTGAAATTGAGAAATTTGCGAAAGCGTTTTGCGGCTATGAGAATCGGATCAAAAAGCAGGTAACAGACGGCGTTTGCGCATAATATAAATCAACGGGATAATTGTTGTATAACAGGCGGAGCACCGTCTGTTATACAACGTAAAGGAGCGCGGCGAAGTCTGTGATGCGGACATCCGGGTTTTGAAAGAATCGGCAACGGTTGTTTGCGGCATACATATTGACAGCAGACCTGTGTGTCTGGTATATTGATATGCGTCGAATCATATGTTCGCCGCATAGGATCAATCAGGCCTATTTCACTTTGGGAGACGGCGATGGATTTTTATAAACGGATCGAGCAGGTGTGCGCCCGGATTCCCTGCGGCCGGGTAGCGACCTATGGACAGCTGGCGCTGTTATGCGGCCGGCCGCGGTGCGCGCGGCTGGCCGGGTTTACGCTGGGGCACCGGCTGTCCGGCGCGCAGGTGCCGGCGCACCGGGTGGTGAACGCACAGGGGCGGCTGAGCGGCGCGGACAGCTTTGTGGTTCCGGGGCTGCAGCGCCGGCTGCTGGAGCAGGAGGGTGTGCGGCTGGACGATACCGGCCGGGTGAATCTGCAGCAATACGGCTGGAAAACAGACGATGATACGGTCCGGCGGCTGCAGCAGCTGTTTGAACAGCTGCATATTTGAGGCTGCGAAGCAGTAATAGATTTGTTGTAAGTATGTTACTATGTTACAGATGTATCGGGCGGCTGTCATACAGGCGCTGCATATTCAGAAAGGACGGTTTTATGCGTCTTACCGCGAAACACACGTTATACGGCTGTTATTTCGGCTATATCACCCAGGCGGCGGTTAACAACCTGCCGGCGCTGCTATTTGTGACCTTCAACCGGCAGTTTGGGATCTCTCTGGATCAGATCAGCCTGCTGATCGTATTAAACTTTTCTGTGCAGCTGGCGGTGGATTTTATTGCCCCGCTGATCATTCGGCGAATCGGGTATCGTACGGCGCTGCTAACGGCGTTTGGATTTACCTGTCTGGGCATGTGCCTGTTGGGACTGCTGCCGTCTGTGATGGCGGCGCCGTATCTGGGCATTTTGACCGCCGTTTTGCTTAACGCGGTCGGCGGCGGGTTGTTAGAGGTGTTGATCAGCCCGGTGGTCGAGGCGCTGCCCGGCGAACGCAAAGCGTCGCGTATGAGTATGCTGCA